>CAMHEL010000009.1 GCA_946184125.1 uncultured Prevotellaceae bacterium | reverse complement strand
GCTTAATTAACTATGTTACTTTGTTACCTTGTTACATTGTCACCTTGCTTAGAAGGTTACGTTCAGACCAGCCATGAAGGTGCGAGGCATCGGATAGCGGCCAGTGTCGAGACCCTGGAAGAGAATCGAGCCGGTACCGATTTCAGGATCGCCATACTTGTTGTAGCCAGAGATGGTGAGCAGGTTGTTGACACCCACATAGACGCGTGCTTTCTCAACAGAAATCTTGTTGCAAATCAATCTCGGGAGGTTGTAGCCCACCTGGATGTTGGCAATACGGAGGAAGTCACCGTTCTTCACCCACATGTCGCTGACACGTGAGTTACGGTTCAGGTCGAGGATGCTCAGGCGTGGCAGTGAGCCATGTCCATTGCGGAATGCGTCGTTGTAGGCATCTGTAAGGATGTTAGGAGTGGTCTGGTCGTCGAGCTGGGTCATGCTGCTCAGTTTCATGGCTGAGTAGGAAAGGATGTCCTGACCAAACACGCCATACATGTAGACGCTGAAGTCAAAGTCTTTATAGGTGGCACCAAGAGTAAGACCATAGTTCAGGGTTGGGAAACCATTGCCCAAAATCTTGCGGTCATAGTTGTCAATCACGCCGTCGGGCTTGCCGTCGGGGCCACTGATATCCTTGAACATCATATCGCCAATCTGCGGTGTATCCGTTTTTCTCTCAGCATCAGTCTTGATCCTGTTCAGATAATCAGCCAACTGCTGCTCATTCTGGATGATGCCATCGGTGACATAGCCGTAGAACGAACCGACAGCCTCGCCCTCCATTGTCATGGAGTGTCTGTCCCAGTGACCATTACCATCGACTGCACCCACCTGAGAACCGTCGATGTAGGTACCGTTACCAGAAGCGGTGTTGGGCTGGTTGTCACCCATCTTCTTCACTTTGTTGGAGATGGTGGAGCCAGTCAGACGGGCATTGAAGCTGAAGTCCTTGCTGAACTGCTTGTGATAGCCAATGGCGAACTCGAAGCCCTTGTTCTCAATCTCACCATAGTTGGTGTAGACCTGATTGTAACCAGCCGACGGACGAAGCTGACGATAGATCAGCAGGTCTTTGGTGTTCTTGATGAAGTAGTCGAGGGTGATGTCCCAGTCGTTGAGGAATGCGAAGTCGATACCGAAGTTGGTCATCTCAGTGGTCTCCCACTTCAGGTTACCATCTTTCAGCGGCATGTAGAAACCGATGTCACGATGGCGGTTGCCCCAGTAACCGGAGGAAGCATCGATTGCAGGATAGGTGTTGTATGCACCGTCGATGTTCTGTGCGATGACAGCTGCACCAGCCACACCACCGGCGTTACCAGTCTGACCCCATCCAACACGGAGTTTCAAGTTGTTGACGAAAGAGACGTCTCTGAGAAACGGCTCCTCGCTGATACGCCATGCACCAGCCACTGAGGGGAAGGTACCCCAACGGTTGCCCTTCGAGAAGTTGGAGCTACCGTCCTTACGGATGGTACCGGTGATGATGTAGCGGTCCATCAGGCTGTAAGAAGCACGTGCGAAGTAAGAGATGGTATGCACGTCGGCGTTGTAAGCACCACCAGTACCCTTGGAGCTGAGGTCCATGGTCAGGTTGATATTACGGTTGTAAATGGAGGGGAAGTCTCTTGAGCTGGAGTTCACCCACTGTCCCCAAGACTTGCCAACCTCGTTACCGAGCATCACGGTCAGATTGTGGATGTCGTAGTTGAGATTATAAGTAAGGTAGGTCTGGATGCCGAGGCTGTAGCTGTGGCTGTTGTTCAGCGAGAAAGCATAGGTCTGGTCGGCATTCATGGGAACCTCTTGTAAAGTAAGGGTGGGGTCAACAATATAGGCTTCGTCGACACCGGCAGCGTTTTTCCGAGTTCCAACAGTAGGCATGAGGTTGTAGCGATGACGTCCACCAGTGAAATCAGAACTGTTGCTTGCTGAATAGGTGTAGGTGCCCTGTGAGCGAACATCGAGCTTATGAACACCAGTGTTCAGGAAGGTGAGGTCGACGAAAGCGGTCGTCTGGATGCGGTCATTGCCATTGCGTGCACGGTCGCCATTCTCCATCTGTGAGGCATAGGGGTTGGCACCGATGTTGGTGTTACCCTCCCAGTTGTTCACTGTGGCCTGATAACCCGTACCGTATGTACCGTCGGAGTTCTCGAGGCTGACATTGATGAGCTGCCCCAAATCGGCATCATTACCATACAGATAATCCAATGTCGGAGTCAGAGAAGCGAAGTCACGGAGAGAAGACATGTTCTGGTTGTTACCCAGCGACATATTCGAACCGTAGCTCTCGCTGTGGGTGAAGTTGATATCACCGCCAATTTCCAAATACTTGTTCACCTTGGTGCTGACATTGGCACGGGTGGTGAAGCGCTGGTAGTTGGTATTGACGACAAGACCATCGATGTGGTTGTAACCGAACGAGAGGTTGTACTGTGTCTTCTCATTGCCACCGTTCAGCGTAGCACCATACTGCTGTCTGAGGGCTGCACGGGTCATCTCCTTCTGCCAGTCGATTTCCTTGCGCTTGCCATCATATTTGGCATCCCATACCTGGTTGATGAACATATTCGAACCCTTTGCCTCGCGGATGGCTTTGGCGTATGTGTCCAGACTGAGCACATCGAGGGTGTAAGGCAGGGTCTGGATACCCCAGTCGGCGGTCAGGGTGATATTGGTGTGGCCCACAGAACCGTGCTTGGTGGTAATCATGACGACACCGTTGGCACCAGCCGAACCGTAGATGGCAGTAGCGGAGGCATCCTTCAGGATTTCCACACGCTCGATGTCGGAGGGGTTGACGAAGTCGGCACTGTTGCCCACTTGCACACCGTCAACGACATAAAGAGGAGAAGCATCGCCATTGATGGTGCCGATACCACGGATGCGGATGGCAGCCTTTGCATCAGGCGAACCGTCCTGCATGGACACCTGGACACCGGCGGCAGCACCCTGAAGCACCTGGCCGATGTTCTGAGGCACGCGCTTCATCACGGCTTCCTGGTCGACTGTTGCGACAGAACCGGAAATGTCGCTCTTCTTCATCGTACCATAACCGATGACCACCACGTCGTTGAGCATGGCGAAGTCTTCTTTCAGTACGATTTGAATGTTGGACTTACCTGCCACATTCACCTTCTGGGGAACATATCCCACATAGGTGACGCTAAGTGTGGCATTCGAAGGAGCCTGGATGCTGAACTCGCCATTGAAGTCGGAGATAGCACCTACGCTGGATCCTTCCACTTTGACGGTCGCACCAATGACTGGCTCGCCCGCTTCATCAATCACTGTTCCTTTCACTACACTCTGAGCCATTGCTCCCAGAGGGAACAAACAGAGCAGGAACAGAAACACTAACGGCTTTTGCAGTGATTTAAAATACAACATAATTAGGTTTTGTTGGTTAAAAATATAAAATGAATAGTTAGAAATTCTTGTCGCACGTGCCACCCTATATAAAAATAGAATAACACAATTTAACGATGGCAAAGATAAATTGATTTTTTAATTCCTCTACAATTTTTGATATTCTTTTTTCAAAAATGATATTTTTATAGAAATACATGATACAAATGGGAAAATACATTTCGGAAGTTGTACATTTTTGGGGCTTAATCGGCATCATTTCCGCTAAAAAGTATTCAATCAGGGAAGAAATGTATCAAAAGTAAAAAGATATTACAAAGCATGAATTTCTTACATTTTCAAACAAAAGAAAAGCGTTCAAAAGTAACATAATACTTTTCAAGAAGTGACATTTTTGGACAAAAAAGATACATTGTTTACTAAATAAGAACATAATTGAAAATAAAAATAAAAGATAACATCTACTAAAAAGTCTTTGTCGGCAGTATTGACATCGCGAGTGACGCATAAACAGAAAAATGTCACTGGTCAGCGACACTTTTGACGGTCAGTTGCCAACCATACTTATCGTATATAAACAAAAAAACAGCATTCGGCCAGAGGGAAGGAAGGCCGAAGAAGTGATTTTTCTGAAAATAAAACTCAAAAAGGTAAGATAAGTTTCACTATCCCAAAAATAATCCCTACCTTTGCATTTTGAAGTAAGAAAAAGAATACAAGCGCCCATGCCTTCTTCAGCACCCTCCCCCACCGTGCTCTCCTCGGCCCGTGCCGACGGAGCGAAAGTGGGTATATTATGGATTATTAGTTTTGCTCTTTTCATAGGCAATTTCCGCTACCCCTTGTGCGGTCTGCTTTGGTTGTTCACGATGGTGTTCACCCCATTCTATGTGGGCATACTCACCAAATCGTTTGCCGACAGCCAGCCCGACGGCAAAGTGAGCTACGGCCGTGCCTACAGCCATTCCATGATGACCGTATTCTACGCGTCGCTCTTACTCGCACTTGCCCAGTGGGTCTACCTTCAATACATCGACAAGGGATTTCTGATAGACCGCTACGCATCGATGCTCACCGACAAGGAACTCACCACCGCAATGGAGCGCATGGGCTACCCCAAGGGTTTTGGAAAGGAGATGGCCACGCGCCTGCGTGAAATGCGTCCTATCGACATCGTACTTCAGCTGCTATGGTCGAACATGGTGGCGGGCATGGTGCTGAGCGTGACGACCGCCCTTTACGCCAGTGTGCGAAGCCATTGGAAATAGAACAAATCAATTGACTCAAACCATCAACTATGGACATATCTGTCATCATCCCCCTATACAATGAGGCAGAGTCTCTCCCCGAGCTCTACTCATGGATTGCCCGCGTGATGTCGGCCGAGCATTTCAGCTACGAAGTGCTGTTCATCAACGACGGTTCCACCGACACGTCGTGGAGCGTGATAGAACAGTTGGCATCCGAACACCCCGAGGTACGCGGCATCAAGTTCCGCCGCAACTATGGCAAGAGCCCCGCCCTCTACTGCGGTTTCAAGGAAGCCCAGGGCGACGTGGTCATCACCATGGATGCCGACCTGCAGGATTCGCCCGACGAGATACCTGCACTATACCGCATGATTACTGTCGAGGGCTACGACCTGGTGTCGGGCTACAAGCAGAAGCGCTACGACCCCCTGTCGAAGACCATTCCCACCAAACTGTTCAACGCCACCGTCCGCCGCATCAGCGGCATCCACAACCTGCACGACTTCAACTGCGGCCTGAAAGCCTACCGCCGCGATGTGGTGAAGAACATCGAGGTGTATGGCGAGATGCACCGTTTCATTCCCTATCTGGCCAAGAATGCCGGTTTCGACCGCATCGGCGAGAAAGTGGTTCAGCACCAGGCGCGCAAGTACGGCAAGTCGAAGTTCGGCCTCAACCGCTTCGTCAATGGCTATCTCGACCTGATGACGCTGTGGTTCCTGAGCAGTTTCGGACGAAAGCCGATGCATGTGTTCGGCTTCTTAGGGTCGATTATGTTTTTCATCGGCTTCGTCGCAGCCATCATCATTGGTGCCGGGAAGCTCATCGCACTGGCGCACGGTGTGCCCCACCGACTGGTGACCGACTCGCCCTACTTCTACATCTCCCTCACAATGATGATTATCGGCACACAGCTCTTCCTTGCCGGTTTCCTCGGCGACCTCATCAGCCGCTCGTCGAGCACGCGCAACGATTACCAGATAGAGGAGGCCATCCGATGCGGCAAGTAACCCTTCCTGCTTTTCTCATCGCGTACCTGGTGCTCGCCTCCTGCTCTTCGATAGAATGCACGCAGAGCTCGATATCGCCATGCAGGTATGAAATAGCCGACAGTCTGCAGAACGACACCCTGACGGTGGGCATCATCCGCGGCAACGGCACCGACAGCATCTACCTCAACCGCCTCGTCGACGCCGACGGTTTCACCGTGCCAGTGAGCTACACGCAGCCCACCGACGTGCTGCTGTTCCACTTCACCGACACTTTCGCCGTCACCCACACCGACACCGTGCGCCTAAGCAAGAAAGACATCCCGCATTTCGACTCCGTGGACTGCACCCCCACGTACTTCCACGAAATCATCAATGTGGAAACCACCCATCATGTGATTGACTCCATCACCATCCTCAACCCTTCAATCACCTATGAAGAAATCAGTCATCTGCGAATATATCTCCATCCTGGCCATTAGCCTGCTGACCTCCCTCCCCGTCGCAGGACAGGAGGCGGCGAAGGGGCAGTTGGCCGATGTGAACGAGGCCGACAGCATTGCCTTGCTGCATGGCTTCGCCGTGGGCTTCGACCTTGCCGGTGTCGTGCAATACGCTCTGGCTGACTACGGCCAATACGAAGGGCAGCTGCGCATCAACCTCCGCGACCAATATTTCCCTGTGCTGGAAGTGGGCCTGGGGCTCGCCAACCACAAGGACGACGTGACGCTCGTCAGTTACAAGACGACGGCGCCTTATTTCCGCCTTGGCATGGATGTCAACATGATGCGCGACAAGCACGATGACTACCGCATCTACTTAGGCGGCCGCTATGCGTTCACCTATTATAAATACGACGTAGCCCATCCACCGCTCACCGACCCCCTCTACCGCATAGAGTCGGCCTGGGGTGGCGAGGGAATGTCGTGCTATAGCCACTGGCTGGAACTGAGCGCCGGTGTCGATGCCAAAATCTGGGGACCCTTCCACCTGGGCTGGAGCGTGCGATACCGCAAACGCCTGTTCCACGACAACGGGCCCCTGAACGATGCGTGGTATGTGCCGGGCTTCGGCCTGAGCGGCAACAGCGCCATCGGCTATACCTTCACCGCCTCTGTCGATATCTAACCTTACACCATCATCCTTTCCCGTCATGAAACAACGCAAAATGAAAGCAGCCCACTGGCTCTTGCTCCTCGCACTCATCGTGGGCACCGTGCTCATCATCCGGCAGCACCGCAACATGCCCTACCACCGGATAGAAGGTCCCATCTTCGGCACCATCTACCACATCACCTACCAAGGTGAGGAAGACCTGCAGGCCGAGATTGACGAGGCACTCCACCAAGTGGACCAGTCGCTGTCGCCCTTCAACCCCACCTCCATCATTACAAAAGTCAACAACAACGAGCCTGTGGATGTCGACAAGATGTTCACCGATGTCTTCGGCATCGCACGCAAAGTGTCGGAAGACACCGACGGAGCCTTCGACATCACCGTCGCACCGTTGGTCAACCTGTGGGGCTTCGGCTTCAAGCAGGGCACGCCCCCAAGCGACAAGAGTGTTGACAGTCTGCGCCAACTGATTGGGTTTCAGAAGGTGGAGCTCAAAGGCAAGAAGGTGGAAAAAAGCGACCCTCGCGTGATGCTCGACTGCAGCGCGGTGGCGAAAGGCTATGGCAGCGATGTGGTGGCCGCCCTGCTCGAGCGACATGGTGTGACCAACTACATGGTGGAGATTGGTGGTGAGATAGTGGTGATGGGCGTGAGCGAGAAGCAACAGCCCTGGCGCATCGGCGTGAACCGCCCCACCGACGACCCCACGCAGTCGTCAACCGAACTGGAAACCGTGCTCAGCCTGACCGACATCGCCATGGCCACCAGCGGCAACTACCGCAATTTCTACTACAAAGACGGCAAGAAATACGCCCACACCATCGACCCGTCGACGGGCAGGCCGGTGCAGCACAGCCTGCTCTCCGCCACCGTACTGGCTCCCCGCTGCGCCACTGCCGATGCATACGCCACCGCCTTCATGGTGATGGGTCTTGAAAAAGCGAAGGAAGTGCTCGAGCGCCACAGTGAACTGAAAGGATACCTCATCTACTCCGATGGCAGCGACAAATATCAAGTGTGGTACTCCCCCACCCTGCGCGACCATATCATCGGCGACTGATGGTACTCCCCCGCAAATTGATTTTCGAGCGGCTGCTGCGCCTGCCGCTCTTCCAAGGGCTCAGTCAGGATGAGCTGACCACCATTGCCGGGCATACCCCCCTGGCCTTCACCCATCACGAGGCGGGCACACTCCTCCACGACGAGGGGGATGTTTGTAGTGAACTGACCTTTGTGATGGAAGGATATGTCACCGCCATCTCACGGTCGGACGACCACAGCTACAGCGTGGAGGAACAGTTGTACGCCCCCACCCTCCTTGCACCCGAATACCTTTTCGGTCTGACTCAGCACTATCCACAGCGATATGTGACATCGTCGCGCTGCGACCTCCTGGTCCTCGGCAAGAACGAGGTGCAACTGCTCATGGAGACCTGTGCCATCTTCAGGTCGAGCCTCCTCAACCTCATCGCCACCCGCGCCCAACGCCTGTCGCACCGCCCGTGGCGCCAGCATCCCACCACCACTCGCCAGAAAATCTGCCGTTTCATGGCCGACCACTGTGTCTATCCCGCAGGCGACAAACTCTTCCGCATCAGTATGCAGCAACTGGCCACCGCCATAGGCGAAAGCCGCCTCAATGTATCGCGGACACTCCATACCATGGCCAAAGAGGGTCTTCTTGACATCAGCCGTGAGCGCATACATATCCCCGCCCTCGAAAAAATGTTCTGAAGATTGAAGTTTCTCTAATTCATCACGAATTTGAGAATTTTCATTATGGGAATTCTTGATTAGGATTCTTTATCACGAATTTGAGAGACTTGTCGAAGACCCACTGACCGAAGGGAGGTAATTTGAGTATTATCATTGCTTTCGAAAAAAAGCAATTCTCTAATTCGCTAATTCGGGATAAATCAAAGATAAAGACTGATTGCGGGAATTCTTGATCAGGATTCTTTTGTTCCGAATTAGCGAATTTGAGATTTTTCATTACACTCGGAAACAACAATTCTCTAATTCGCTAATTCGGGATAATCAACTCCGAAAGGATTCGCTAATTCGGGATACTTGGCCCTGCTACATATTTTCTGCCATTTGTAATGACGAGTCCTGGGGTCTGGATGGAAGTCACCCTTCGGCCCTGCAAGTCGTAAAGGAGCTGAGAGCCATTGCTGGTGGCGGAAGGCGGGATGACGGAGGCCTCCTCGGAAGGCATCACCTCGATGTAGTCGATATCGGGCATCCAGTTGGAAGCGTTCGACAGGCGGATGGTGTTCCGGCCTGGTTGCAACTGCACCTGGACTTTCTTCTTACCCACTGTCTGCCAACCTCCGGAATTGACATTCACGGTCTCCACGACCATATCATTGACACTCACCTGGATGGCACGGTTCTCACCAGAGATGAAAGCGATGGTAAGGTCATACTTGCCTCCATTATTGCTATACACATCCCGCCATTGCAGGTCGTTCTGCTCGCTGTAGCCCAGCCATCCAGCCTTGAAGCCCGCCGAACAGAAAGAGGCAGCCTCGTAGATGCCAGTCCGCTCCGCCTGGTTGTTCTTCAGTTCCTGATAGTCGCTGATATAGCCAGTCTCAGCCTCATAGCGAGTGCGCTCCAGGCGTTTCTCAGCCTCTGCCACATAAATGCGGGTGCCATGGGCGGGAAGCGTCACCTCATAAGACTCGCCGAACTCACCAAGGTCTTTGTTACCAAACACATCGCGAAGCGCCACTCTGCCCCCAAGGTCGAGGTCGGAGAACCTGACGGTCACCGTTTTCGACAAATCATTGGGATTATACACAGCGAAGGCTCTCTTGTTGCCATTGAGCGTCTCAATGTCCTTGACCAGTAAGTGACACCCATTGCTGAGCCCAGCGATGTAAGCCTGCAGGCAGAGCGGGTCCTGGTTGAGCGCTATCAGTTCGGTGTTCTTCAGCAGAGCGAGGGTGTTGGCCTTGATATTCGTGAGGTTGCACCCAATGAGCAGAGGCGATGCCATGATGCACCACATGCCGAAATGCGTCTTGTCCTCCTCAGCCGACATCGACCTACCCACCTCGAGCATGTCCATGTCGTTGTAATGCCCGTCGAAGCAATAGGCCGACATGTAGAGGTTCTCGGCGAGGATGCCCTTGACGGAGCTCCAGCTGTCGTGGATGTCGGGAGTGGTACGCCATGAGAAGGCCACATCGTGCACCCATGTCCCAGGGTAGTTCCACCGGCACACATTGAGTCTTACATCCGTCCTTCCGGTGTTCTTGATGGCCTCTGCGATGGCAGTGTATCGCTCCTGCGGGTCAAGGGCGAGGCGCTGCGTGTTCTGCGGGGCATCCCCACCGCAGAAATCGACTTTGACGAAGTCGAAGCCACACTCCTTGAAATAGAAGTCGGCGTCGTGCTGGTCATAGTTGTAGAAACCTACGTTGACGCTCTGCGTGTCGCCGTTGTAGTAGTTTCCACAAGTATTGGCACCGGCATCGCTGTAAATGCCAGCCTTCAGCCCCTTGGAATGGATATAGTCGGCGACAGGTTTCAGTCCATTGGGGAACCGCGTCTTATGGATGAGCAGTTCGCCTGTGTTCTTGTCGCGCCCTCCGAAGAAGCCATCATCGATGTTGATGTGGTCGAACCCCACGTCCTTGAGGCCTTTCTCCACCATGGCGTCGGCCTGCCGCTTGATGATGTTCTCGCTGATGTTCACACCAAAGGTGTTCCACGAACTCCAGCCCATGGTCGGCCCATTCTGCGCTGACATGGCCAAAGAAACCACCAAGGCTATCGTGGTGCAATTGATTTTTCTCATCATATTTTCAATTAAGGTTGATATCGGTCTTTTTCAAGTCTTTGTCTAAGGAACTGCTCCCGTAGAGCACTTGGTACTTACCGGGTTTGATGCGCATGGTGTTGGTCTCGGTGTCGAAGAACTCGAAAGCCTTCCGGTTGAGTGTCAGTTGGCAGTTCTTGGTCTGTCCGGCCTTCACTTCGACCCGTTGGAAAGCCCTGAGCGTCTTAAGGGGTGCTTCTGGATCATTCAGGTTGCGGATATAGACCTGCACGATCTCGGTGCCATCGCGCTGTCCGACATTCCTGACGGGAATGTTCAGGTCGCAGACCTTCGCCTCCTCGCCGGCACTCGGTGCGGCATGGGTCACCTGGGCCTCGCCAACCTCAAACTGTGTGTAGCTCATGCCATATCCGAAGGCGAAGAGCGGGTCGTTGAAATAGCGATAAGTGCGCCCCTTCATGGAATAGTCCTCGTAGTCGGGCAACTGTTCGGTGCTTTTGTAGAAGGTGACGGAGAGTTTTCCTGATGGGTTGACATCACCGAAGAGCACATCGGCCACTGCCGTGCCACCTTCCTGTCCCGGATACCATGCCTGGACGATGGCGTCGCAGGTCTTCGTCTCTGGCAGCAGTGCGATGGCTGAGCCAGAACAGTTGACATAGATGACAGTTTTCCCGGCGTCTTTGAGTGCCTTGAGGAAATCGCGCTGCACACGGGGCAGTTCGATGCTGGTGCGGTCGCCACCCTTGAAGCCCTCGATGTCGACGGGCATCTCCTCACCCTCAAGGGCTGGTGAGATACCACCCACGAAAATGACCTTGTCAATGCCTTTGAGCTGTGAGATGGTCTGCTGGTAGTCGATGGGCAGTTCCTTGGCGATGTTGATTTTCATGTTGGCTCCCCAGGTCTTGACCGTGGTGAAGCGCACCTCGATATTGAATTTCTGTCCTTTCTGGGCATTGAGCACGGTGCGTGTGGGGGTTGACCTCCATATATGGTGCTTAAACTGCCTCACGCCGTCGACGTAGAGTTCGAAATCGCCACATCCCTCTACATTCACCACATACTCACCTGGCTCGTTGGGGGCGAAGGTGGTTTCATATTTGGCAGAGAAGTCCTCGAGCTGCACGCCAGGGGCGAAGTAGTGCATACCTGCCGTGGTGACGGCGAGGGGTTTGGTGTAATACTCTGTGGTGACGGGCTTGCCCTCCATGCCGGTGTTGTTCCAGAACGTACCCTTGAGGCCTTTCTTTCCCTCCCAACTGCACTCCTGTGCCATCCTGCAGTCCATCACCTTGTCGTAGGTGAGGTCGCACCCTGGGAAGAAGGCGATTTTCTTCTGCTTGGCCTTGATGCCATCGAGGATGGTGACCGTGCTGTTGGGGGTGCCGTTGTAGTTGCCCCACATCATCGGCACATTGTCGGCATTGGGACCGATGACGGCTATTTTCTCCTTATTTCTCTGCAAGGGGAGGACATTGCCGTTGTTCTGCAGCAGGACGATGGTCTGCCGTGCCATATCGAGCGATATTTGTGCATGTTTCTTTGACGACATCACCGAGTAAGGTATTTTCGACCAGTCCACGAGAGCGGGGTCGTCCATCTCGCCGAGGTCAAACCTTCCCTCCAGGAGCCTGATGACATGCTTGTCGACCTCCTGCTCGGTGATTAGTCCTTTTCTCACCGCCTCGGGAATGCTTCTGTAGGCATATCCATAGCCGCACTCCACGTCGGTGCCGGCGAGCACGGCTTTCGCCGATGCTGTGACGGGCGAGGAACTGCTCTTGTGCGAGGAGTAGAAGTCGCTGACTGCCCCGCAGTCACTGACAACGAGGTACTTGAAGCCCCACTCATCGCGGAGAATCTGCTGAAGCAACCGTGCGGAGCCACAGCAGGGGTCGTCGTCGAGGCGCTGGTAGGCGCACATCACCTCCCTGACGTTGCTCTTCTGCACCAGTGTCTTGAAGGCGGGCATGTAGGTTTCCCAGAAGTCGCGTGGCGACACATCGGTGAGGTTGGCGGAATGGCGGGTATACTCCGGGCCACTGTGGACGGCATAGTGCTTGGCACACGCCCAAAGCTTGCGGTACTTGGCATCCTCGGGACCCTGCAAGCCCCGGACCACGGCGTCGCCCATCACGGAAGTAAGATAGGGGTCCTCGCCGTAGGTCTCCTGTCCCCTGCCCCACCTCGGGTCGCGGAAGATGTTGACATTCGGGGTCCACACCGAGAGGCTTCTCATTTTCATGTCCTCACCACTGCCACGATACATGCGCTCGTTGTACTGTGCCCTCATCTCCGTGCTTGCGGCATCGAAGACTTTGTAAAGCAGTTCGTTGTTGAATGATGAGGCCATCGCCACCGGTTCAGGGAAGACAGTGACATTTCCCATGTTGGCGGCTCCGTGGAGCGCCTCGCTCCACCAGAAAAATTTCTTGATGCCCAGTCTCGGTATGGCGGGACTCTCGTCGAGCATCAGTTGTGCCTTCTCTTCCAAAGTGAGTCTGCTGCAGAGGTCCACAGCCCTCTCCCTGGCACTGAGATTGGGATTTTTGTAGGGCAACGACTGAGCCTGTACGCCCATGGTGGCCACGAAGAACAGCATGACTGAGAAAATAGTTCGTTTCATAACAATTTTTTTATGTTCTTATCATTCACTTACTTCACCAGCACTTTTTTCCCATTGTGAATGTAGATGGTGCCTTTCCTGATTACATCGGCCTGACGGCCGTCGAGCATAAAGTACCGGTGGTCATCGCCCTGTTTCAGGATGGGCGAGTCGATGCCGGTGTTGCTTCCCAGGACGACTTTGGTCAACCGCAGGCCATGTCCCTGAAGCACAAGACCTTTTTTCAAGATGAGGTCGAGCACATTGTCGTTGAAAGAGATGAGCGAGACACAGTCTTCTCCGCTCCCCACGCTATAATGATTACCAGGCTGGAACTCCTTGGTGTAGGTTATCCCATCGATGGAGAAATCGACAATGTTCTCTTGGTCCCAGTCGCCATAGAAGAACTGAATCATATTGTAGTCTTTGTAGTCGAGCGTGTAATACAAGGCGAGCCAGGCGTCGCGTCCATAAGGCTCGAAAGCATCTTGGGGAATGAAGAGTTGCAATCCGTTGCCCCAGTCCAGCATGGCATTGCCTTCCCAGAAGACCTGTCCGCCAAGGACGTCATCACCCCCTGGGTTGACGGGTTCCTTGTATTCAGTCCCTGCTCCCTCGCAAATACCTTTGAGCACATACTCATTACCGACTGTCATGCCGTTTCTCCTGTTGAAGATGCCGAATTTCTCGGTTCCGTTTCCAAAGACGTTGTTGTCCCACACGAACGCTGCAAACCCTCTCTCTCTTGCCGCAGATACCATGCATTTGATGAAGTACTGCTCATTCTCCAACTGGGTGGTTTTGTCATCATTGGTGTAGTGACAGGTCACGCCATATTCTCCGAGGATGATTCCGAGGCCTTTTTTGCCCCATGTGTTCCTTATCCGGTCGAAAAGGTCGGTCATGGTTTTCTCATTGCTCGAAGGCACTCTCTTCCCTAAAGCCTTGTATTTATCCCCCCAATAATAATAGGAGCCTCCTCCGGCATATTCGTAAGGGTCGTAGCAATGGAACTCCACACTCATCCGCTCCTCCACCTTGTCCTTTGGGATGACAAAACCCGTTAGACCGTAATAGGAGTTGCAGGCGTAGGTCTGCACGATGAGGTTGCGGTAATAGTTCTTTCCTCCTGTAGCTCTAACAGCATCGATGAAGGTCTGGTTGTAGCTGTTCTGCACATCCTGATACTCTGCAGTAGGCGACTCCCAGTGCTCCTGACCGTTGATTAAGGCAATGGTCTCATTGGTTCCCGCGAAAGCGAGTCTTTGGTCGTAATCGCGGAAGAAGGTGGCGATGTTGGTCCACAAAGCCGACAGTTTCCTGTTGTTCTCCTCCTTGTTCTTATAGAAAGGAGCCCTGTCGAGCCATGCCTCGTGATGGGTGTTGATAATCACATACATATCCTCCTGCAGTGCCCAGTCGACCACCTGCTTCACCCGTGTGAGCCATGCGCTGCTCACTGTCATGTCCTGACTGTTGGTCAGATGCTCGCTCCAGCGCACGGGGATGCGGATGGCATTGAAACCAGCCTCCTTGACGGCATGTATCATCTCCTTGGTGGTGGCAGGATTGCCCCATGCTGTCTCACCTCCGGCACTCTCAAAGGAGTTGCCGAGGTTCCATCCCATGACCACCTCCTTCGCCCATTGCTGTGCGCTGAGGTCCATCCCTGTCTTGTCGGGCGAAATGGTCTGTCCATACATGGCTATGGCCGATAGCCATGTCAGAAATAAGGTTATAGTTCTCATTGTTGTTGTCTTACCCTTCTTCATTTATTTCTGAATGACCTTCCTGCCATTCTTGATGGCGATACCCTTGTAGTTGGCATCCACTTTCATGCCTACCACATTATATATATGACCATTATCGGTGGTCTCGTCTGTGGTCACCATTTCGATGCCGTCGCCCTCGACGCATTTGAGTTCAATCTTGTCGATGTTGCAATAGGGATTGTTGATGGTGATGCGCATAATCTGCTCGCCTGCCTCCAGCCGGGTCGACAAGTTTCCTTCGACGGCCTTGTAAGTGTCCCAGCTGTTGCTGGCGGTCTGTGGCACGTTCACCTTGCAGAGGCTGACCACCTGCTCGCCTTTGACGAGCCCGAGGGTGAAGCCAGAACCCGTGGAACCCGAAGACACCGTGGCGGTGTAGGCATATTTGCCGCCTTCCTTCACATTGACCGTGTACTCCAGCCACTCGTTGGATGCAGTGTAACCGATGACATATCCGCCATTTCCGGTTACGATGTCCACGCCCTCGTTGTCGGTACGGTAGTTCGTACCGCCCTCATCCTGCGAATCGGAATCGTGGAAAGTAAAGCCCTCGCCTCCACGGTCGAAATTCTCGGCCTGGATGACACCCGGTATCTCGACGACTCCCTTATGGGCGATGCGCTTGTTGTTGACCACCAGGTTCAGGGTGGCGATTTTCGACTGTCTGCCCTCAGCATCGGTGGCGATGGCTGTGATGACGTATGTGCCTTTGGCCGTGGGTTTGTAGTCGAACTCAAACGGCTCCTGGGTGAGCGACTTCAACAGGACGTTGGCAAGATAGAATTTCACGTCGGTGATGGTGCTGTTGGGCGACGATGCATCCACCTTGATGGTCGTGTTGGTGTTGATGACTGCCGGCGATGGGTCGGCAGTGATAGCCACCTGGATGTCTTCGTCCACCACGATATGCTTGAACACTATCTTGTCGATATTGCAACTGCTGCCCGTGATGTTGAGCCTGATAATCTGCTGCCCCTCCTCCAAAGGAATGAGCAGACGACCGTGGACGGTGCGGTAATTGTCCCAGTTGTTGGACTGGACACATGGCACGGGTATGGCATCGGTCAGGGTCTTCATGCCCTCCTTGCTGTTGAGCGACAGGCTGAAGGAGGAATTGGTGGCACCCGACGACACTGTGGCATCGAAGGAATACACACCGGCCTCCTTCACATCGACGGTGTACTCCAGCCATTCTCCCTGGGAGGTGTAGCCTATGGCATAGCCACCATTGCCAGTGACGATATCCACGCCCTCGCTGTCGCTACGGTAGGCCGATGTGCCCTCATTGGTGTTGTCGGAATCATGATAGGACATTCCCTCAGCACCCTTGTCGAAGTTCTCTGCCTGCAGAGTGCCGGGTATCTCGACGACACCTTTGAAGGTCTCCCTTGGTTTATAGACTTTGAAACCAGAATAGCGCACATACTCAGTGCCATCGGTGGCCACCACCACGGCTTTCACATCGTTCCTGCCAAGTTTGTCGGTAGTCACCTCGGTCTCGAATGGTGCCTCGGTCATGGTGCAGTGGAGCTGGTCGTTCACATAGAGGTCGATATGGTCGATGGTCTTCGTCCTCAGCGATGCGCGGATGGAGATGGGCACCACATCGCCGATGGAGACGGCCAGCGAGCCCGACTTCACATACACCGAGGCCTCCTTGACCATGCCGGGGAAGGGGCTCTTGGCATTCTTGGCGGCATCGCTCTGCATGTACTCACGAAGCCATGTCATGGCCGGACGGTCCTTGCCATCGCGGATGATGCCCGAATTGCCATCGGTGGTCCATGTGGCGCCGTAGATGTAGCCCCAGAGGGTGATGCCTGCACAGTAGTCCGACTCCCACATCACGGGAATCTGCTCCTTGTATCGCTGCAACTGCTGTGAATCGTTGGAGGTGCCTATGTCGTACTCGGTGCTGTACATCGGCATCTTCAGGGCATTCTGTATCTTTGCCATGGCCGACTTGAAGTTGGTCACATTCATGTCGGTGAGGTCGTGGCTCTGGCATCCATAGGCATCAATGGGCGCACCGGCATCACGAAGGGTGCGGACCAGGTCGATATACTGGTCGATTTGCCATTGGAAGGTGTTGTAGTCGTTATAGACGAGGATGGCATTCGGCCAACGCTCATGGGCCATCTCAAAGGCCTTGATAATCCAGTCGAAGCCTGTCACGCCGTCGCCACCGAGGGCTGCCTTGTAGGGGGCTGGCTGATGGCCCGCCACAGCCTCGTTGACCACATCGATGATTTCCAGGTTGGGGTAATGGCTCTTCACGGCATCAAACCACTCCACGATGGCCTTGTACTGCTCTGCCGTGGAGAGGCTATTGAGCCAGTTGGGATATTGTGCACCCCAGATAAGGGTGTGGAACTTGAAGGGGAAATGGTGCTGCTTGGCGTAATTGGCCGAACGGTCGGCATTGGTGAAATTGAAGGAGCCTCGGCGCGAGCCCTCTATGGCATCCCACTTGGTCTCGTTCTCCGGCGTGATTTGGTTCCATAATTTATAAAAAGGCTCGACACCACCACCGGCATCCACATTATACCTTGTGGTGATATTGCCCAGGAATTTGTCGGGATTGGTCGAGAGTTGCGCGCTTGCGCTCCCGGCCATCAGGCAGAGGGCGATGCCCATCCCCATTTTGTGAAAATTCAACTTCTTCATATTATTGAGATTATTATGTGAGTTTCCTTTGTTTACCTTAGCCGGCAAGCCTTCTTTCGCTGCAAAGATACGAAGAAATTGCCACATGCACTTTTGCATTTGTAACACATGTCGGTGATATTGTATCATACGAGGTATCCCCTCTTCCAAACATTTTGAGGAACGGGAAACTTTTAGTACATTTGCGTATTCTAACCAAACTACAGAAGATGAAAAAAGGACTATCATTACTGTTGCTAAGTCTGCCTCTCGCGCTGTCGGCCCAGAACCCGATTATCCGCGACCAGTTCACCGCAGACCCTACAGCACGTGTTTTCAACAACAAGGTGTATTTGTACCCATCCCATGACATTCTGCCCCCCGCCGGGCAGCGTCAGGACTGGTTTTGCATGGAAGACTACCATGTGTTCTCCTCTGAGAACCTGACTGACTGGACCGACCACGGGATGATTGTCACTCAGAACAAAGTTCCCTGGGTGAGGCCGAACTCTTATTCCATGTGGGCACCAGACTGCATCGAGAGAAACGGGAAGTACTATTTCTATTTTCCGTCAGCTCCTGCTGAAGGCCGGGGCGGTTTTGCTGTCGGTGTAGCCATAGCAGACAGCCCTGAAGGACCGTTCATACCCGAGAAGGAGCCTATCAAGGGCATCAATGGCATCGACCCTTGCGTTCTACAGGCATCCGACGGCAATGCCTACATTTTCTGGGGCAATGGACGCTGTGCCAAACTCAAGCCCAATATGAAGGAACTCGCCGATGATAACCCGAGGGAAATGGTCAAGTGGGGTAACCGCGAGGTTGAGATGGTGGGCGTACACTGCCTTAAAGACCTGCCCAACCGTCAAGCGGAAGGACCTTTCGCATTCGAGTACAACGGCAACTATTATCTGACCTATCCTTATGTCAGGGAGAATACCGAAGTCCTCGCATATGCCATGAGCAAGAATCCGATGGGACCATACGAATACAAGGGACTGATTATGGCCGAGCATCCCAATGGCTGCTGGACCAACCATCACAGTTTCGTCAATTACAAGGGGCAATGGTATCTCTTCTATCACAGCAACGACTTCTCGCCCAACGATGACAAGCGTCGCAGCGTACGCATCGAGAAGGTGTCGTTCCGCCCCGACGGCACGATAGAAGAGGTGAAGGAGACCATGCGTGGCGTGGGCATCAACGGTCCGGGTGAGCGCATCCAGGTGGACCGCTACAGTGCTGCGAGCAGCGACGTGACAACACAGTTTGTCGATACTGCCGACACCTTCCGCGGCTGGATGGCCTCGCTGCCCGCCAAAGGCAGTTGGCTGCGCTACAACGACGTGGATTTCAGCAGCTTCGCATCAGCTAAGGCAACAGGAAAGAATGCCTTTATCGACGGATATCTCATCGCCTGCGTGAAAGCCAAAGCCAACACCACGGTCTATTTCCGCGAGAAAACACCACAAGGCAAGGTGATAGCAAAGGTCGACGTGGTGGTGGTGATGGAACGTGGGCAATTCCGCCGCGACATGAGCGGACAATGGCTCACTCTCGCCACACCACTGGAATATGTTCCTGCCGGAGTGTCGGACATCGTGGTGACCTGCGAGGGCGAAGGTGTCGACATCGACTGGATACAAATCAAGAACCGCCAGAAATATTTCACACCCACCGCAAGCAACGCTGCTCCCGCACGTCCCGACGACAATGGCTTCATTCGCCGCTGGATGCTCCTCGAACCCATCAAGCAGGACATCCGCTCCAACACGGTGTTCACCGACACCTGGCTCCGCGATGTGTTCAGCAAGAACTACTTCAAGAACCAGATGACCATGATGCCCAAGGACGGGCAAAAAGTGAAGGTCGGCACCCAGACCCTGGCTTGGCACGCGCTCGACAGCGAGAACTATAACGTGAAACTGTTCCGCTTCGCCGAGAAATGGGGTGACCAGACCTATGGTTCGCTCTTCTGGACCGTGACGACCATCGACTGCCCCGAAGGCTTGGAGAATGTGCGCCTCGCCGCTGGCAGCAACGGCGCTTCCATCTGGTGGATTGACGGCGAGGAGGTGCTGATGCTCTCCGGTGACCGACGTATGGTGGAGGACGACGGCATGTCGCGCCGCCTGACACTGACACCCGGCCGCCACGTCATCCGCGGCTCCGTGGTCAACGGCCCCGGACTGAGCGACTTCTGCGTCAGATTCATCGATGATAAAGGCAACCCCGTAACCGACAAATATTCCGTCATCACACAGCAAAAATGATTATGAAAACAAAGATATTTTTCCTCAGCATCGTGTCGCTCTGTCTTACGGCACAGAAGGCCGATGCACAGATTGGCGAACCTTATATCCACGACCCTTCGACCATCGCAGAGTGCGAGGGCAAATACTATACTTTCGGCACCGGTGGCGGCGGCCTCATCTCCGAGGACGGCTGGAACTGGCACGGTGGCGCTGAACGACCCGGTGGTGGCGCAGCACCCGACGTGCTGAAAATCGGCGACCGCTACCTGGTCATCTACGGAGCCACGGGAGGCGGTCTTGGAGGCGGGCACAGCGGCCGCATCCTGACCATGTGGAACAAGACCCTCGACCCCAAGTCGCCCGACTTCAAATACACCACAGCCATCGAGGTGTGCTCGAGCGATGGCATGGAGGACCAGGACGCCATCGACCCCGGACTTCTGCTCGACCCCACGACAGGCCGGCTGTGGGTGTGCTACGGCACCTATTTCGGCACCATCCGCCTGATAGAACTTGACCCCGCCACGGGCAAGCGTGTGGCAGGCAACAAGGAACTCGACATCGCCATCGACTGCGAGGCCACCGACCTCATCTACCGCGATGGCTGGTACTATCTCTTAGGCACACACGGCACTTGCTGCGACGGTGTCAACTCCACCTATAATATAGTGGTGGGACGCTCGCGCCAGGTCACGGGCCCCTATGTCGACAACGTAGGCCGCGATATGTTCCATGGCGGCGGAAAGATGGTCATTGCTGCTGGCGATCGTGTCTGCGGACCGGGCCACTTCGGGCGAACCATCATCGACGAGGGTGTGGAAATCATGTCGTGCCATTATGAGGCCGACTTCGAGCGCAGCGGCCGTAGCGTACTGGGCATCCGCCCGCTATTGTGGCGAAACGGATGGCCCGTGGCAGGCGATTCGTTCAAGAACGGAACGTATGAGATTGAGTCAGAGCGCCGTGGCTATGCACTGGAACTGGCTGTCGACTTCGTACGTATGAATCAGGAGCGCCAGGGGTGGTTCAACCGCGACCAGATGCGCCAGCCGGTGAAACCCATCCCCAACCAGACGTTGCAGGAAGTGGAGGGCACATGGCCCAAGGACAACGTGGGCGTGCGCTGCGGCGACTATATGTTCCGCCCACACCAGAAATGGACTGTCACCGCCAAACCTGAGGCAGGAGGCACGCTCACCGGTCCGCTTTATGCCATCACCATCGAAGGCACCAACCGCGCCCTGACGGCAACTGCCGACCTGGAACTCACCACACGGCAGTTCGATGGCGCGAAGGAACAGTTGTGGCGCATCGAGCAGCTCACCGACGGCACTTTCCGCATCATGCCTTATGTCATTCCTGGTCAGGAGGGACTCAACAAGACTTACTGCCTCTATTCTGCAGGCGACAGCACGCCCACCCTCGCCACCTATGACTTCAACAGCGATAATTCCAAGTGGAACTTCCGTAACCACTAAAAAAGATTATCCCACTTCATCATTGAGGCTGCAAGGTCATGACCTTGCAGCCTCAATTGTATTCTTTTTGGGGAGTTTTTTTGAGGGAGTTTTTTTGGAGGGAGTTTGGGAGTTTAGGAGTTTAGACGTATGTTCGATGGTTTCGAACAAATGGTTTCGGACTAAAGTCTAAAGTCTAGCGTCTAAAGTCTAAAGTCTAACGCCTAAAGTCTAAAGTCTAAAAAACTTTCTCATCTCGCTAACGAAACGACCCCAAGCCATGGTAAGCTTGGGGTCGCCTTTTGTAGAAATCTTCAAAAATCGTTATTTGAACAGCAGCTGTGCCATCTCATAGAGGCTTCTTCTCCATGTGAGGAATTCATGTGCTGTGCCCTCAGAGATATAGCCCACGGCATTGTATCCTGCATTCTTAAGGTTCTCTACCGACTTCTTGATGGCATCAGGACGCTCCTTGCTGCCACAGCTCTCGAAAATGAGTTTCACCTGCTTCGGGTCCTTGATGTCGGAAGGCTCATACTGCCCACCGCTGAGCAAGCCATAGGAGCCGAAGGCTTCGGGGCGACGCAGCGTAATCAACTTGGTCTCGATGCCTCCCATGGAAAGACCTGCCATGGCACGGTTCCACTTGTCGGCCTTGGTCTTGAAATGGGAGTCGATGTAGGGCACCAGCTCATCGACGAGAACGGTTTCAAACTCCTTGGCGGTGAACTCACCAATGTGTCCGAACTTGATGTCATTGGTCATGCCGTAGGTCATCACGACGATGAATGGTTTGATTTTGCCCTCAGCGATAAGGTTGTCCATGATGAGTCCTGCATGGCCTTGTTTGGGCCAGCTGGTCTCGTTCTCACCCCATCCATGCTGCAAGTAGAGGACGGGGAAGCGCTCCTTCTTTTTAGCATTGTATGTCGGCGGTGTGTAGACCCATGCCGTCTTCACCTCTCCCGTGCTTGCCGACGGGAAGAGCACCTGCTGCACATTGCCGTGCTCTACATCCATGCGGTTGGCATAGAACTCCTTGTCGTGGGCGGGGATTTCGATACCGCTCTCCCACCGGCAGGAACCGAAGAAATTGTGTGTGCCGGGGTCGTTGACCACACCACCGTCGATGGTCAGGTGATAGTAATGAAAGCCCTCGTCCATAGGACCATCGGTCGTACCGGTCCATACACCATCCTTATCCTTATGCAGCACCGTGCCACCACGTCCGCCCAGTCCGAGGCTGACAATCACCGACTTGGCATCGGGAGCCTCGACACGGAAGCGTGCATAACCCTCGGAGTTGACCTGAGGATACTCCTGACCGGGTTGGTTCAGCTCGTTGGGCTTGAAGTCCTCTTTGGGCTGATGGTTGTCGAGTGCGGGGTCGAAGTCGTGGATGGCGCGATAACATGCCTTAGGTCTGTAATTCTCGTCGAAAGGCAGCGGATGGTTGTTCACACCAAGCCATGAGTCACGGTCGCCGAGGTTCCAGAATGTCACATTGTCGATGACGTCCTTGTGCTTGCGGAAGATTTTGAAGAGGCGGGCATACTGGTCGGTCTGCAATGCCGACATATAGGCGGGCTGCGGTTTGGCCTCGCCACGCGAGAACATCAGCTGGCCACCACTCTCATTGTTCATTCGCAGGTCAAGTTCGGTGATGTGGATATGCTTCACCAATTCCTTGAACTTCGTGATGGTCAGGTCGAGCTGGTCCTCATCTGGGAAATAGATGTTGTAGTGACCTTGCATGCCGATACCGTCGATGGGCACACCGGCATCCTTCATCTTCTTCACCATGTTGTAAATACGCTCGCGTTTGCCCGGGTCAACACAACTGTAGTCGTTGTAGATGAGCGTGGCATTGGGGTCGGCCTCACGAGCGAAGATGAAAGCCTTGGCAATGAACTCGTCGCCACAAAGCTGGAAGTGTTTCGACTGGCGGTAGGGGCTTTGCTCACGTCCAGGCCAGCTACGTCCGTCGTCGGCCATGGCCTCATTCACCACGTCCCAGGCGTAAACGACATCCTTGTAGCGGTTGACCACAGCATGGATGTGCTCACGCAGACGCTCGTAGAACACCTCTTTCTTTACTGGCTTGCCTTTGCTGTCGTTGAACATCCAGTCGGCGAACTGAGCGTGCCAGCAGAGACAGTGGCCACGCATCTTGATACCATTCTCACGGCAGAAATTGGCAATCTTGTCGGCTTTCTCCCAGTTCCACACACCCTCTTGGGGATGGAGTTCTCCGGGTTTCATGTCATTCTCTGCTGTGACGCTGTTGAACTCCTTCAAGACGAGCGCTTTCTGGCTGTCGTCACTGACATTGCGCTGGTTCAAGGCCACACCGATGGTGAAATAATCTTTGTAAACATCTTTCAGGCCTTGGGCCATCACTGATGAGGTGCCCGCTGCGAGCATCATCAGTCCGAGGAATAAACCTTTCTTTTTCATAAAATCTGAATTATTCATAAAAAGTTGATAATCGATTGTAAAACCCCAATATTATTTAGACGTTTGAAATAGCGGAAAGTATAATGGAAAAATGAAGATTGAAGAGAGAAAAATGAAGGCATCGAACAAATTCGCCGACATCTTGGCCACGGTGTTCATCAGGAAGGATGAGAACAATATGCCCGAAGCCAAAAGCCCCCAAACCCTATAGGGTCTGGGGACGATGAGCAGGTCATCAAAAGTATCTATAGCAGAAGCATTCCATTGCCTCATACCACTTGGTCATTTGAACAGCAGCTGCGCCATCTCATAGAGGGCACGACGCCAGGTAAGGAACTCATGGGCAGTGCCTTCCGACACATGGGCATGTGCATTGAAACCTGCTGCTTTCAATTCTTCCACCGACTTTCTGATGGCATCGGGCTGTTCCTTGCTGCCGGTGCTCTCGAAGATGAGTTTCACCTGCTTCGGGTCCTTGATGTCGGATGGAGCATACTGGCCACCGCTGAACAGGCCGTAGGAGCCGAACAGCTCCGGACGACGAAGGGTGATGAGTTTGGTCTCCATGCCTCCCATCGACAAACCTGCCATGGCGCGGTTCCACTTGTCTGTCTTCGTCTTGAAGTTGGCATCGATAAAAGGTATCAACTCATCGCAGAGCACTTTCTCGAAGTCCTCGGCAGTGAACTGCCCCATGCCGCCGAAGCGTATTTCATTGGTCATACCATAGGTCATGACAATGATGAAGGGCTTGATTTTGCCGTCGGCAATGAGGTTGTCCATGATGAGGTTGGCATGTCCCTGGTTGCTCCATGCTGTCTCGTTCTCACCCCATCCATGCTGCAAGTAGAGCACGGGGAAGCGCTCCTTCTTATTCTTGTTATAGGTGGGAGGCGTATAGACGAAAGCACGGCGCACGCTGTTGGTGCTCGCTGAGGGGAACAGCACCTGCTGCACGAATCCATGAGGGATGTCCTGGCGCATGGCGTAGAAGTCACGGTCGTGGGCAGGGATTTCGATGCCGCTCTCCCAACGAGTGGAACCGTAGTAGTTGTTGGTGCCTGGGTCGTTGAGCACGCCACCATCGACAGTGAGGTGATAGTAGTGGAAGCCTTCGTCGAGCGGTGCCGATGTAGTGCCTACCCAAGAGCCGTCGTAGGTCTTATGAAGTTTGGTTCCGGCATTGCCATCACCACCAAGGCCAAGACCAACGGTGACCGACTGTGCATCGGGAGCCTCAACGCGGAAACGGGCATAGCCCTGTGAGTTGACCTGAGGATACTGCTGTCCGGGCTGGTTGAGTTCTGAAGGCACGAAGTCCTCTTTCACGCCTGGTTGCTCGGGGAAGGCCTGGGCGGCATTGAACGGAGGACGCTGTGGACCAAAGCCGCCAAAACCACCACGGCGGGGACGCTGCTGGCGCTGCTGGTTGGGATTGACCTTTGGTTTGTCGGGCAGAGGCCATGCGGGAGCCTTCATCTGCTTGATATAGTCATAAGCCATCTTTGGTTTGTAGTCTGCATCGAAGGGAAGCGGATAGTTGTTCTGACCAAGCCATGAATCACGGTCGGAAAGGTTCCAGAATGTCACACAGTCGATGACATCGCTATGCTTACGGAACACGTTGAACACACGGGCGTATTGGTCGGCAAGATGCTGTTTCACACTGTCGCTCACCGCCACACCCTCGCGGCTGAACCGAAGGGCACCACCCATCTCCTGGTTCACACGGATGTCGAGTTCGGTCACGTGAATATGCTTCACGATGGTCTTGTATTTGCTGATGGCAGCATCGACATCGGCCTCTGTAGGGCCATAGATGTTGTAGTGTCCCTGCATGCCGATGCCATCGATGGGCACTCCGTTCTCCTTCATGCGTTTCACCATCTCGTAGATGCGCTGGCTCTTCACCGGGTCGCACTCATTGTAGTCGTTGTAGAACAACAGTGCTTTGGGATCGGCCTCACGGGCATACTGGAAGGCCTTTGCAATGAACTCATCGCCGGCGATTTTATAAAGAGGTGACTGACGGAAGGGGTCCTGGGCATTCGCGTCATCGGTCATGGCCTCGTTCACCACATCCCAGGCATATACCACGTCCTTGTATCGGTTGACGACGGCCTGGATGTGATTGCGCATACGCTGGAAGAACACCTCCTTGGTGGGATTGTCTTCATACATCCATCGCCCTATCTGGCTGTGCCACATCAGGCAGTGGCCACGGAGCTTGATGCCATTGGTGCGGCAGAAGTTGGCGATGCGGTCGGCGGCTTCCCAGTTGAACTGCCCTTCACGGGGCTCGGTGGGTTCGGGCTTCATGTCGTTCTCGCAGGTGATGCTGTTGAACTCCTGCTTCACGAGAGCGGCTTGTTCGGGGTTGGACACATTACGCTGGTTGACGGCGACGCCTATCAAGAAATAATCCTTGTAGACATCTTTCAACCCTTGGGCCAACACTGATGAAGTGCCCAATGCGAGCATCATCAGTCCGAGGAAAAATGTTTTCTTTTTCATAATCATTACAAGTTAATCAATAGAGGTAAGTAGTTAAGGTGGGTTCCATAAATTAGCTTTGCATTGCTTTTAGACTATTTTCGAGCAGATTTACTTTCAAGGCCGAAGGGGCGTAGCGGGCTACGTTCCAAGGACTTGGAAGGGAAGATGCCGGAAAGAGGCAAAAGCAAGCAAAGATAATTCATAGAGAGTTTTTTAATTAATAGAACACACCAAAGTTTTAAACACCTTCTTATCAGAGTTGGTATTCGAGCATGACGAACGAATAAGGCTCGAGCTCGAGCTGGAAATTCTTCTTGGGTTTGAAGGTCTCGCTCTTCGGAGCAATGGGCTGTGCCTCGTAGTTGTTCTCCTGCGCTGGCTCGCCGATGAGGGTCGTTTTCTTGGCCATCTTCTTCAGTGAGAAACGGCCAAGGTTGACATCAGCCACCTTCTTGTCGGCACTGGCATTGCAGACCTTGACGTAGAGTTTCCGCTCCTTGACATTGAGGACGACGCTCTGGCCCTGCAGGTTGGTAGCCTCCTTGATATCGACACAGTCGCCATAATAGTACTGACCGCTTGAGAGGCCGAACATCTGCTGGACATAATAGCTGCAGGTGGGATAAGTGCGCTCATTGTCGAAATAGATGAGGTCTGGGTTCCAGTTGGTGGCGTTTTTCTTCGCGAAGAGGGGGGCGTAGGAAGTCATGCACACCACGTCGCCATTCTTCTCCACATGGAGCAGGTAGAGGCCTTCGGCCAATGCATCAATGAGTTTCTTGTCCTTGGCGGCATACTCACCGAGATAGACTTTGGTTTTCCTGTCCCTGGGGTAGTTGTCGTACTGCCGCTTGTTGAGGAAGTAGTCGCGGGGCTCATAATAATGCTCATCAATGATGGGCATACCGATTTCCTCGGCGAGTTTCCAACCGTTATCGAGGTCGGGGTTTCCTGGGTGCGAGCCAGGTCCGGCGGTTCCCACGATGATGATTTCAGGATGTGCCTTGGTCACCCGCTCGTAGATGTACTTGAAGCGCTCGATGAATTCGGGAGAGATGCGCTCCTCATTGCCAAGGCCAAGATATTTGAGGTTGAATGGTGCGGGATGCCCGTTGTCGGCCCTGATTTTGGCCCACTTGCTGGTTTTCGGGTCACCGTTGGCCCATTCGATGAGGTCGAGCGCCTCATTCACCCACTCATCCATCTCGCTCATGGGCACCACATCCTGTGCCTGGTCTTTCATGCCCCAACCTCCGTTGGTGCCCTGACAGCTGACGCCACATGGCAGGATAGGCAGGGGCTCCATGTTGAGGTCCTCGCAGAACTGGAAATACTCATGGTATCCAAGACCCATCGACTGGTGATATCCCCATGTGTTCTTCAAGCCCCGGCGCTGCTCCTTTGGCCCGATGGTGGTCTTCCAACGGTAGGTGTCCCAGAAGCCGTCGCCACCACCATGAACGACGCAGCCACCGGGGAATCTCATGAACTTAGGATGAAGGTCGGCCAAAGCCTGTGCCAGATCCTTGCGAAGGCCATGTCCCTTGAACGTATCCTGTGGCATGAGCGACACCATGTCGACATCGAGGTCGCCCTTGTCGAGAACAAGAATGAGCAGGACGGCATTCTTGCAGTCCTCTGCCGGAGTGAGCGTCACCTCATACTTTTTCCAATCCTTGCTGCTGACGGTGAACGAGGCATCGGCAAGCAACTGCGGGTCTCTGCCCCACCCTTGTGGGATGCCAAGAGCCACGCGAACCTTTTTGTCATTCCCTATGTTGCGGAAAAAGGCTGAGAAGTCGTATTTTTCACCGGCCTTGACGGAAATGCCGTCGAAGCCATCGTTCTGGATACCAAATCCGGTCCAGCCTTTATAATCATAATACTCCTTCGCACGCTCGGTGTGAAGACGCATATAGGTGGGATTCATCGCATTCAAAGGCCGCTCCATGGATGGAGTGATATAGCCCAATGAATGGCCCGGACGTGCAAGTCGCCAAGCGGTGCCTGGTCCCCACCCGTCCTTTTCTGTTGGTGAATACTCGAAAGAACCGTTCTGCACTAATTCAGCGTACAATCCGCCATCAGCCGAACTGCTGATATCCTCGAAGAAGATACCTATAAGCTGGTCGCTAATAGCTTTTCCGCCTTTGGGCGCTTTCATCTGACTCTGAGCCGACAACCCCATGGCGGCCGACAAACAGGCGGCAAACAAGATGCTTCTCTTTTTCATATCGTTAGTCAATATTAATGATAAATGATTATTAGACTTAATTATATTAAGGTGTGTTCTCATGCCAAGAGTCAAAAACACCTCGACATGAACAGAACCCACATAATAACCAATAAATGAAGAACACAATTGTCGTTGCTTGATCAAACATCCCAGGAAAGGGTCTATCTCTTGAAAAGAAGCCCCAGACTTTCACAAGCCTGAGGCTCCAATAATTGATGTTCTAAAAATATCCCATACGGGATTATGTCCACTTACCTTACAACCAAACGTCTTTCCGACGTCAATTACTTATATTATATATGTTGTTTCCCCGCACTCATCATCAGAAAAGTCTTTTCCTATGATAGGAGTATCACAAAAGCGAACTCCGGCGGAATTAGTTAGAAATTCATTTTGTACAGTTGAAATGACTCCTTTTAAAACGTCAGTGGGGAGCCTCAAACCGGCTCCCCGCCTAACAAACCTAAAACTACTTAACCATAGTCTGTCTAATTCAACCTAACCTAAAAAACAAGCTAATTTATTCGTTAACATTTTACGAGTGCAAAGATAATATGATTTTTCAAAATCGTATTTGCAATAAGTAACACGTTTTTTATAATAAATAACAAGATAGAAAAGCGTGATATATTGTTACTTCATGTCAACTATATATATATAAAACTCATCATAATGTGTCGACAGGATGTTAAAAAGCAAAAGAAAAGATAATAAATAACCGACAATCAAAAAATGTGGTTATGACAAAACATATACAAAAATAAGGGAAAAAACTTGGCGGTTCATAAAAAATGAGTATCTTTGCAAAATAAATGTTACTTTATCTAAAAAAATTGGGAAAGTAATGAAGTCTGATGCTCTAAAAATATCCTCATATTGTTATCGTCGGCTGTCATTGGCATTCATGCTCTTAACCATGGTATTGCCAATGACAGCACAGACGGGAAAATTGTTCGATGCCGACAAACAGTTGTCGAGCAGCTTCACCAATCAAGTATACCTCGACCGCGACGGCTTCATTTGGGTTGTCACACGCAACGGACTCAACAAATACGATGGATATCAATTCCATATTATAAAAAAAGAGTTGAACAAAGAGCTGGGAATGGCCAGCAACTATGTCAACTGCATGATGCAGGACAAGAACGGACTGTTCTATGTCGGTATGTATGGCGCTCTGCAAACCTACGACGGCAACAAATTCCATGATGTGGAAGTGCGCGACATCGACGACCGTGTTGTGCCGTGCTATATGACATGCTTCCTACAAAGAAAGAACGGAGACATCCTCGCCGGCACATCGGGCCATGGCCTGCTCAAGGTCATCGACAGCAAAACGGCAAAACAGCAGAACGGAAGCCTGAGGAACATCCACACCATACACGCCATGGTGGAAGACGCTTCCGGACATGTATGGCTTGCCACTAACGACAATGGCTTGTTGGAATACGACGGCACAAAGGTAAGGAAATATTTCACTTCCGAGGAGCAGCGTGGCATCGTCCGCACCCTATGCCTGGACAAGAAAGGCAACATCTATGCCGGAACAACCAACAGCGGCGTCTTCACACGCCCGGCAAAAGGCGGAAGCTTCACACATATCGATGTGACGGGAACAAGGCAGGTATCGGCCCTCTACGGACGGCGCGACGGACGACTCATGATCGGCTTCGACGGACAAGGTGTGGCCATCTACGACCCCAAGACGGGAGAGATGAACGACAACCCCTACTTTAGCCGTGAAGTAGACCTCACCATGAGCAAGGTGTATTCCATCGTGGAAGACGATGGAGGAAACATCTGGCTGGGACTGCTGCAGAAAGGCATCTTCATGCAACCGGTCGAGACATCGGAATTCGGCTACATGGGCTATAAATTCGGCAGTCAGAACATCATCGGACAGGCTTGCGTCGTCAGCACCATCATCGACAGCAAAGGACGCTGCTGGGTGGGAACCGACAAAGACGGCCTCTATTGCCTTGACTCCAAACTCAACCTTCTCAAACATTTCAAAGACCATTTCCCAAGTACGGTGATGAGCATCTGCGAGGACTACAGCGGGCGCATCTGGGTGGGAAGCTATGGCGAGGGCATAGGATACATCGATGCCAACCTTCAAGGCTACCACAGAATGCCCACATACCCCGATGCCAGCGGCTTCGCCATCAGGTCGAGCCACTCCGCCAGTTCCGAGGGATATGTGTGGATTGCCACAATGGGCAACGGACTGCTCCGCATCACGCCTACAAGCCTCGAGATAAAAGCCTATACGACGACTGAGAAGGCGGCGCATGACGCCAATGCCAACAGCATTGTCAACAACTTCATCTCGCAGCTGTCGGTCTCACCCGACGGGAAGCGCATCTACACGGCAACAACCATGGGGGTGTGCTGCCTCGACATCAAGAAGGAGAGCTGGACCTCTACTTTCGGAAAGAACTGCCTCAGCTACGGCACGCCCATCCGCATCGCCAAGGAATACGACGGTCGGCTATGGATAGGCACCAACAATGGCCTGTACTGTTATGACATGAAAGAGAAGAGTTTCAAACTCTTCAACACTGAAAAGGGACTGGCCGACAACGGCATCGCCTCCATAGAGCAAGACCTGAAGCACCAACTGTGGATAGGTACCGACCATGGACTGTGCTGCCTCGACCCTAAAACTGGTGTCACGTCCAACTTCTTCATTGACAACGGACTGCAGTCGAATGAGTTCAGCGACGGGGCCTCATGGCGTGCCGACCGAGACAAACGGGTGGTTATGCTCTTCGGCGGCGTGGGCGGCATCACATGGTTCCACCCGGAAAGAATCCAACAGCAGGAATGGAATGCCAAGGTGCGACTGGTGACCTTCATCACTAACAACAAACCCATCAACAGCAGCAGCAAGTCGGGAAGGTATCAAATCTGCGACACCACAGTCATTGCCGCCGACCGCTTCGACCTGGCATCACACGACAACACCTTCTCCATTCAGTTCTCAACCCTCACCTACGACAACCCCGAGCACATCACCTATTTATATAGTATCAACAATGAGCCGTTCTCCCGGCTTCAGCTTGGAGTCAACGAGCTCACCTTCACTCATCTCTCGCCCGGCACATACCGCTTCCGGGTGAAGGCACAACGCAACAACCATTTCACACCCGAACGTGCGTTCACCGTCGTGGTTCATGCACCATGGTACCGCACCTTCTGGGCATTCATCCTCTACCTGCTCGCCATCGGCACCGGTATCTGGTACTACATCACCGACCGTAGGAGAAAAGAGCAGGACCGACTGAAACTGCAGGAGCACATTCATGCCGAGGAGATGGGTGAAGCAAAACTGCGATTCTTCATGAACATCAGCCACGAAATACGCACCCCGCTGACGCTGATTATCACGCCACTGCTCACACTCATGAAGAAAGACAATGACCCGGAACGTCATGGCATCTACGAGACCATCAAGCGTAACTCGGAGCGCATCCTTCACCTTATCAACCAGATGATGGACCTCCGGAAAATCGACAAGGGTATGATGCAGATGCACATGCAGGAAACCGACCTCGTGGCTTTCGTAAAAGACATCCACAGCCTCTTCGGCCATCAGGCGACATCCAAGAATATCACCCTCAGCTATGAGCACGACACCGATGAGCTGCCCGTATGGATTGACCGTCAGAACTTCGACAAGGTGATTGTCAACATTCTCTCCAATGCGTTCAAATTCACCCCACCGGGAGGAAAAATCGGCATACATGTGAGCCACGACGCACAAAATGCACGCATCGCCATATCCGATAATGGAGAACACATCCCACACGAGAAACTCGACAAGATTTTCGAGCGCTTCTACCAGTCGCCCTCACGCGCCAACGACCGCAACACGGGCACGGGCATAGGACTCGACCTCACCCGCTCACTCGTGGAACTGCACTATGGCGCCATCAAGGCCTACAACACCGACGAGGGCGTGGAGTTTGTCGTCACCATTCCTCTGGGAAAAGCACATCTCAAACCAGAAGAAATCAGCAACGTGAAAGATGAAAAGGAGGAGCAAGTACTGCCTGTAATGACCGAACTTGAGGATATGCCTCTGGAGCCATTGCCCGAGAGAGCATCTTCCTCCGACCTGCCCTGCCTGGTCATTGCCGAGGACGACGACGAAATCCGCGATTACCTCACCCAGGAATTCTCACAATATTATGAGGTGCATGCCGTGACCAATGGCCGTGAGGCACTCGCCGAGGTTTACCGCTCACATCCCGACCTTGTGCTCAGCGATGTGATGATGCCGGAAATGGATGGCAACACACTGTGCTCGCAACTGAAACTCAACCCTCAGACCAACCATATCCCCGTGGTACTGCTCACGGCAAAGAATTTGGACGAAGACAAACTGGAGGGTCTCGACACAGGTGCTGATGCCTATATCGTCAAACCATTCAACATGGACATTCTCCGCCGCACCATCGTCAACCTGCTATCCGCCCGTAACCTGATGAAACAGAAATACGGACAGACGGAACATCTGGAGAAGAAAATCGATGACGTGCAGATGAAATCCTCCGACGAGAAACTCCTGGAACGCATTCTCAACACCATCAACAAACATCTCAACAACTCCAACCTCAGTGTCGACATGATAGCCGACGAGGTGGGCATCAGCCGCGTCCACCTCCACCGCAAGATGAAGGAACTGACCGGCCAGACACCTCACGACTTCATCCGCCAGCTACGCTTAAAGCAGGCTGCACACTTCCTCACCAAGCCCAACGTGAAAATCACCGACGTGGTGTATGCCTGCGGTTTCTCCAACACGGCTTCATTCTCCACCATGTTCAAGAGCGTCTATGGCATGTCACCACGCGATTACATGAAAGAACACCAAAAATGATTGATTCATGTTTGAGATTTGAGGTTTGAGATTTGAGGTTTGTGATTAGCTTTTAGAATGAAGAATTAGGAATGAGGAATGAGGAATGAGGAATTAGGAACTAAGGCCACTGTGCCGTTAGGTCGCACGTAAAGAGTTCTGAAAGCCGCACCCCACCCCCAGCCCCTCCCCGCAAGCGGCGGAGGGGAGCTCCTGACGGCTTTCGAAAAGGATGTCTTTCGAAAACAACTTGTAGGGTCTTAGCTCGTCTAAGACCGTAAAAGTTAGCGTAATGGTGCAGCGGTCTTAGACGAGCTAAGACCATACATTTGATACGAAGGGATTTCTTGCGCAATCTGCAAAACATACGTCTAAACTCCTAAACTCCCAAACTCCTAAACTCCCTCAAAAACCTCCTAAACTCCTAAACTCCCTCAAGCATCTCCTAAACTCCCAAAATAAGCCTATAGGCAACGACATCCCGTGCAGGTATGATGACCTTTTTTGCTGCCTTGCTCTTGGTCGTTGTTTTCCCTTCGTTTTTGTGCGTCCAGAGGTTATAGATGCGGTAAACATTTTGGTCGAAAGCAGTGCTCCGCCCACTCACAGCTTCGTCGGTGAAGTTGAAGCGCTGCCAATCGATGCTATAGGTTCTGTCTTCCTTGGTAGGATTGAGGATGGTGAATGCCCAGTCGCCATTTACAAGCGGTTTGAGCCAGAACTGCAATCCCTGCTCATCGCACAGATGCAGCCCTTGCACGCCAAGCGCATCCTGGTCCACGGCTATCATCTCCTTGTTGGTGAGAATGGCAAGCACCTCACTGCTCATGTTGCGCACATCATTGCCGAGAATGAGAGGACTGGCCATCATACACCACATCGTGAAATGGGCTCGGTCCTCGTTCACGGTCATGCCATTGCCCACCTCGAGCATGTCGGGGTCATTCCAATGGCCAGGCCCGGCATACTGCCTCAGCGAGTCGTTGAACTGAATGCACTGCATCACGCCAAACTGGCTGTACCCTTGTGGGAAGACGCGCAGCGAGTCGAAGTTGCACCAAATGTCGGGTGTCGTGCGCCATGAGTGCCCGATGTCGCGTGCCCATTTCCAGGGTGCGCTGTTGCCCCATTCACACATGCTGAGGAAGATGGGCCTGCCCGAAGCCCTCAACGCATCACTGATGAGCTGGTAGGCGCCCTGCGGGTTGATATTTGTCGTATTGCACCAGTCATACTTCAGATAATCGACACCCCAGCGTGCATATTGCAGTGCATCCTGATACTCATGCCCAAGAGAGCCAGGCATATTGGCGCAGGTGCCCGTGCCAGCATCGCTGTAGATTCCGAGTTTGAGTCCTTTGCCATGCAAGTAGTCGGCGAGCGCCTTCATTCCTGAGGGGAACTTCGTGGGGTCGGCCTGGATGAATCCGTCGGCATCGCGCTTCCCATGCCAGCAGTCGTCTATGTTGATGTAGGTATAGCCGGCATCGCGCAGACCCGTAGTCACCATGGCATCAGCAATACCTTTGATAATATCTTCCGAGATATTGCCTTGGAATTTGTTCCATGTGCTCCACCCCATCTGGGGCGTGTCGGCAAGTCCTTCCCATTTCTGAGCCTTCATCGGGGTTGACTGCAAGCACCATGTTACACAACTGATAAGAAACATTCCAAGCGTTTGTGATAGTATTTTTTTCATGACCAATATAAAGATTTGTTTATTTACGGTTAAAATGACAGCAGGTAAGATAGAAGTATTTCCCCTACAACTTTAGCTTTCTGAGCATCAGCATAAACAAGAGTTTTTTCATATAAAAGTGAATACGATTGATACGTGTAGGGCTGAAGCCATAAATTTTGACCTCTCCCGAAAGACATGGCAAAGATAGCACAAAAATGCGAGAAAGCAATCACTTTTGGCAGAATAAATATCATTAAGATATTTGTAGAAAAAAGTGCAGGATATTTTGTGGAACACAAAAAGGCGAAATAAGAGGAAATGTACTGAGCCATTGAAAAAACAAGCCAAAAGTGTCTTTATTTCAGGAAAAATTCATAAATTTGAAGCCGAAAAATTACCTAAAGCAATCATTTCATGGAAAACAGGAAATCTTTAATGGCCACGCTGGTGCTGCTATGCGCCTCTCTTTTGGCCTCAGCCCAGACGTTCAGTCTCAATGGCGACGGCTATTTCAATGCAGGCGGCACCGACGTGATGGCCTTCAGCGACTTCTACCCCGAAGGGCATCAAGGTGGTGTGTGTGTCATCATCAACGGGCGGCGCATCGCGACCAACGGCGATATACGTCTCGAGGCGACACCGGGACAGTGGCAACCCGTACCAAAACAACTAAGCCGCAAGGCGGAAGGCAACCGCATCACTACCACTCTCTGCTATCCCGATTCCTCGCGCCACCTGACGGGCTTCAACCCCATGGTCTATCCCGACTATCAGTTCAACTACACCGTCACTGTTGAACCACAGGGTCAGAGCCTCGCCGTCACGGTCGACCTCGACAAACCCGTGCCCGACTTCCTCCTCGGCAAGGCAGGATTCAACTTGGAGTTCTTCCCCGGAGAACTGTTTGGCAAGCCCTGGGTCATGGACCAGCAGACGGGCATCTATCCCCAACAGCCCAACTCCCCCCTGCTCACCCTGCCCACCAACCGAGGGCACGACGGCAATTTCTTCGCCGGCAGAGGACAGAAGGCCGACCTCGCACAAATCGACGGCGAGGGATACAGTCCGTTAAGAGCCGACGACATCATCGGCGAGCCCTATGCCGTGGGACACCGCTTCACCTCACGTCCCGACGACCCCAACCAGAAAGTTACGGTGGAATCGCTCACCGGCGACCTCAAACTCTACGACGGACGGATGAACCACAACAACGGATGGTTTGTGCTGCGCAGCGAGATTGCACGAGGTGCCACAAAAGGCGCGGTGAGATGGCTCATCACACCCTCAGTGAACCATGAGTGGCGCCACCAGCCAGTGATACAGACCTCACAAATAGGCTACCTGACTCATCAGCAGAAGCATGTCGTCATCGAGACCGACAAACGAGATACATCCATCGGCAATGCACAGCTCATCCGCATCGATGCCGATGGCGAACACGCCGTACGACAAATACAACCGAAACAGTGGGGCGACTTCCTCCGCTATCGCTATCTCACGGCCGACCTGTCCGACGTCACAGAGCCAGGACTTTACCAAATCCGCTACGGAGGCAGTCTGTCGAGCGTCTTCCGCATTGCCGACGATGTGTATGACAGAGGTGTGTGGCAACCCGTCGTGGAATATTTCCTCCCCGTGCAGATGTGCCACATGCGCGTGAGCGAGAAATACCGCATCTGGCACGATGCCTGCCACCTCGACGATGCCCTGATGGCCCGAGTGGGCAACCTCTTCGATGGCTATGACCAGCGTCCCGGACTCTCGAAATACGCCGAGGGGGCACGTGTGCCAGGCGTCAACATCGGAGGTTGGCACGATGCGGGCGACTTCGACTTGCGGGTGGAGTCGCAGGCAGGAGAGGCTTATATCCTCGCACTGGCCTACGAGCAGTTCAAACCCGACATCGACGTGACAAGCATCGACCACAAACGACATCGCGTGGAGATACATGAGGCCGACGGGCACAACGACATCCTGCAACAGGTGGAGAACGGTGCGCTCACCGTCGTGAGAAGCTACCAGGCACTCGGACGGCTCTACCGAGGCATCATCTGCAACTCATTGAGACAGTATGCCATGCTCGGCGATGCCGCTGCCATGACCGATGGCGTGCCCGGCAATGCCGATGACCGGTGGATTTTCACCGAAGACAACCCCATGCGGGCGCTCTCCACTGCGGCTCAGTTGGCCGGAGCAGCCCGGGTGCTGAGGGGGTTCAATGATGACCTGAGCAACGAGTGCCTCAGCATTGCATCCGACATCTACCATCAAACCGAGGTGCCCGAACGACTCACGGGTGTCAAACTGCAAGCCGCTGTGGAGCTGTATCTTACTACCAATGAGGCAGAATATCTCGACTTCGTGCTTAGCCAGCAAGAAATGATTGTCAGAGGCATCGCCCGCACAGGATGGTTCACGGCACGCATCGCCAAACTACTGGAAACCAAGAAGGACAAGAGAAGCAGGAAGTTCGTCACTGATTTCAAGACGGCTCTTGGAGACTATCAGAAACAACTGGAGAAGATGGTTGCCGAGACACCCTACGGCGTGCCCTACAGGCCCAGCATCTGGGGAGCGGGATGGGACATCCAGCGCTTCGGATTCGAATATTATTTCCTCGCCACAGCGTATCCCGAGATTTTCCCCACCTCTACCGTCTTCCATGCCCTCGATTTCGTTCTCGGATGTCATCCTGGCAGCAACAATGCCTCCTTCGCATCAGGCATAGGCGCCAAGTCGGCTACCGTGGCCTATGGTCTCAACCGCGCCGACTGGTCGTATATCCCCGGTGGTGTGGTGTCGGGCACCGCACTCATCCGCCCCGACTTCCCCGAACTGCTCACCTTCCCCTTCCTCTGGCAACAGACCGAGTATGTGCTCGGAGGAGGTTCCTCGCACTATATGTTCCTCGTGCTCGCAGCAAAGCAACTGGGAAGTGTGGCACACTAAAACGACAAAAACCGCTATGACAAAGAAAGCAATATTATTGACGATGGCACTGCTGCCGCTGCTGTCGGTCGCCCAGCGTACCTTCCACGTAAGACAAGATGTGCCGCTCGACTCCATCCGACTCAGCGACCCAGCTGTTCTTGCCGACAAGGCAACGAAAATGTATTACATGACGGGGACGGGCGGCATGATGTGGCGCAGCCGTGACCTGAAACTGTGGGAAGGGCCTTTCCGAGTCACTGAGTTTGAAAGCGACTCATGGATGGGGGCAAGGCCCATGATATGGGCAGCCGAACTGCACCAGACCGGCGACGGCATGTATTACTATTTTGCCACCTTCACCAACCAGGCCGTGAAAATCGACACCGTGAGAGGCAACGTCATCGAGCGCAGAGCTTGCCAGGTGCTACGCGCCAACAACCCCATGGGGCCGTACCGGGCATTTGGCGATGCCACCTACCTACCGCCCGATCGTCCGACACTCGACGGCACCTACTGGCGCGACAGCGACGGGAAACCCTATATGGTGTTCTGTGGTGAATGGCTCCAGAACTGGAACGGAACCATTGAGAAAATAGAGCTGAAGCCTGACTTCAGCGGCACCATAGGGGAGCCAAAGGTGCTTTTTAGGGCAAGCGACTCTCCATGGAGCCGTGAGAAAAACGAGAACGGCGACATCACCTGGAACAAGGTGACCGACGGGCCATGGCTGTTCCGTACGGGAACAGGAAGATTAGGCATGCTTTGGACATCGTGGGTCTATGATGTCTACACCCAAGGCGTGGCATATTCCGAAAGCGGCACCCTCGACGGGCCTTGGACACAAGAACCCGCCCCTATCACACCTCCTAATTATGGCCACAGCATGCTCTTCCAACGGTTCGACGGACAATGGATGATGTCGGTACACAGCCATGCAAAAGACAGAAGAGGACGAACCGTGAGAATACCCCATTTCTTCGAAGTTGACATTTCAGGAGACAAATTGAAAGTCAAATCAGACAAATGACAATGATGCACGCACAATATCAAGCACTTCCAAAAAAAATTTGTTCTCAACACCTGTTTTTTTTTGATAAATTTTGGTAATTTTGCACACGCTGACACTAATTTCCATAGCGAAACACATAGGGTCTTGATATTTACAAACATATTACTTATGAAAAGAACTGCCATCATCATATACTTACTGACAGCCATAATGCTTTCATGGAGTACAGATATCCATGCCCAAGTGACAGACCAACAAGGCGTTTTACCAAAAGACAACACCCCCAGCCAAATAGTTGATAATCAAGGCAACTTCCTCAGCCGCCTGGAGCAAAAACTCAGTCGGATGACTGAAGAGGAGCAAGCCTATGCCCGTGCGAACTGGCTTGTCGCACCATCGACATACACCAACAACCATGCCCACCCCGCATCGTACATCATTGCGCCCAACCCTGCTCCCGACACGCAGACCACATTCGAATGTTCCGGCTGCAGCAGCGCATACCTGCTGCGATTTTTTGGAGAAGAGGCAAACGGCGTGGAACTTTTCCACCAGCCTTCTTTTCCCTGCAAACATGAGGAGGGTGCTTTTCCCAGATGTTTCAAGGTATTATTCGAGGAACAGCATAAAAATTTCTCTACCGCCTATTACACCGGGACGACCGATGATTTGAAAAACGCAGTCAGCCAAGGTGTCCCGGTCATCGTATTGATTTCCAACGGTAAATCGCTCCACTATGTACCCGTGGTGGGCTATGACGAATCCAACTTCTACATCCAGGACTCCGTGGAAAGATACCGAAACGTCGCGAATAACACGGCCTACAACAGGTCGATAGACATCAACACATTCGACAAGATGTGGAATATACCACTCGAATCATGCCAACGGCTGTTTGTGATGGTAAATAAAACAAACTGACATCGGCTATATGAAGAAGATACTGATAATGCTCTTTGCCGTGCTGATGACTGCCTCAGCGCTTGCCCAAAATGACAGCACCACTGTCAGAAGGAAAAAAGTGGCTGTCGTACTCAGCGGCGGCGGTGCCAAGGGCATGGCACACATCGGAGTGCTGAAAGTGCTGGAGCGCGCCGGCATACCCATCGACATCATCACCGGCACGTCGATGGGAAGCATCATCGGTGGACTTTATGCCATCGGCTACAATGCCAATTCACTCGACTCGATGGTCCGCGTTCAGGACTGGAGCTACGTCATCACCGACAAAGAAGACATGTGGAAACAGAGCCTCACCGACCGTAAGAAGCAGAACACTTACGTCTTCAATCGAGGCATCACCATCGGCAAGCGCAACTACAACGATGGCGGCATCATTCAGGGCAAGAACCTGGCCGAATTGTTCCAGCAACTGTGCGTAGGCTACACCGACTCCCTTGACTTCTCTCGCGACTTGCCCATACCTTTCGCCTGTGTGGCGACCAATGTCATCGACAATAGCGAGTATGACTTCCACTGTGGTCGCCTCCCCTACGCCATGCGGGCCTCAATGGCCATTCCGGCTGCTTTCTCACCGGTGAGGATTGGCGACAAAGTGCTGGTAGACGGTGGATTGAAAAACAACTACCCAGCCGACATCGCACGCGAGATGGGGGCCGACATCATCATCGGCGTCACCGTGCAGGGAGAGCCGAAGATGGCCAACGACCTGAACCGCACGATGAGCATCCTGAGCCAGATTATCGATGTGAACTGCAAAAACAAATATGATGAGAACCTCGCCATCACCGACCTGCATGTACAAGTCGACACGAAAGGCTACAACGCAGCCAGTTTCTCCTTGGCAGCCATCGACACGCTCATCCGCCGTGGCGATGAGGAAGGCATGAGGCATTGGGACGAACTGATGGCGCTGAAGAAACGCATTGGCATCGACGACTCGTTCCGCCCCACTCTCCTCTTTCCAAAGAATCCTACGGTGATGACCGACAAACAACGTGTAACGGCATACGTTTTCGAGAACATGACGCCACAGGACGAGAAGTTCCTCCGTCAGAAATTCCACCTGGAAAGAGACAAACGTGCGGGCACTGCGGGCCACGACAGCATCGATGTGCGCCGACAGCAACTGTTCACCACATCTATGCGCCTGGACTTGTTTTACCAGACGGCCGAATGCCAGCTGATGCCCGACGGTGATGGGGTGCGCGTCGTTCTCACCGCCGGCAACCGCAAGACCAACCAGGCGCATGTGGGCTTGCGCTACGACTCCGAGGAGCACGCTGCCGTGCAGTTGGGCGCCGACTTCCCCATCAAGGCGGCTGTCCCCATGGCACTCGATGCAACACTACGTCTGGGCAAACGGCTGATGGCACGAGGTGAACTGACCGTGCACCCGAGGAGTTTCACCAGTCCCTCTTTTGCCTACACCTTCCACCGCAACGATGTGGATGTGTACATCAACGGCGACCGCGACTACAACATTCTCTACAACCAGTTCCAGGCAGAGCTGTCCCCACTGAAAATCAGCGTACGCCACTTCATCTTCCAATTGGGCCTTCGCTGGGACTACATGCACTACCGCAACAAGCTGGAGGCTTCACATTCAAGGGATGTCTCACTCGACAATGAGCATTTCTACAGCTATCGTGCCATGATGAACTACAACAGCGAGAACAACTGGTATTTCCCCACCCGCGGTGCCCGTTTCAAGGTGGAATATGCCTATATGACAGACAACTTCGCACAACTGGACGGGAAACCCGGCATGAGCGACATCAACGCCCACTGGCGCAAGTCGTTCACCTTCGGCAACCGGTTCACCCTCCAGCCCATGTTCTATGGACGATTGCTGTTAGGCTCAGTCGTCCCACCCGTGTTCGGCAACACTATCGGAGGGGAATGGTTTGGCCACTATGTGGAACAGCAGATGCCCTTTGCCGGCATTGGAAACATGGAGTATGTGTCCCATCACTTTGTCGCTGCCCAGCTGCAGGCTCAGCAGAGCATCGGCAGCAGCCACTATCTGCTGTTTCGCATCGCCGGTGCCCAGGAGTCCGACCATCTGGATGAGTTGTTCGAACGCAAGACGTTGTTGGGGTGCCAGGCTGCCTATTATCTCAACACGATGTTCGGCCCTCTTGGTGCGTCTATCGGATACAGCAACCACACCAAGAAACCGTATATCTTCGTCAACCTCGGATTTGAATTCTAAATGATTATAATGGATAAACGATGAACAAGACAAAGACAATAAGGACAATGATGACAAGGACGGTGACAATCGGCCTGCTGACATTGTTGCCCATGACCGGAGTGGCTCAGCGTGTGCTGACGCTCGACTCATGCCGGCAGTTGGCTATAGCCAACAACAAACAACTCAGTGTGGCTCGCGTCCAAAAGGAGATGGCTTCATACGATGTGAAGTCTGCCCGGACGAAGTATCTTCCCCATGTGGATGCCATGGCGGGGTATGAGTTGACGAGCAAGGAGATTTCTATACTTAACGACTCACAAAAGAATGCTCTCAACCATCTCGGAACCAATGCCGTCTCGGGGATGAGTGCGAAGGTAACCGACATCATCACGGCAATGGTCCAGGATGGCACCATCACCCCCCAAATGGCCCAGCAGCTCGGACAGCAGATGGGCACCCTCTCGTCGACTCTTGCCACCATGGGCGACGACCTGGGCTCCACCATCCGCAAGGCTTTCCGAACCAACACCCGAAACATGTTTGCCGGAGCCGTGATGGTGAGTCAGCCTCTGTACATGGGCGGCAGCATCAAAGCCTTGAACCGTGTGGCAGAACTCAAAGCAAACCTTGCCGACGACAAATACGACATGTTGCAGCAGAATGTCCTCTACGAGATTGACGCCACTTATTGGCTGGTGGTGTCGCTCCGCCAGAAACAGAAATTGGCAGAGAGCTTTCTCGGCCTTGTCAAACAGCTTCACGACGATGTCAATAAGATGATCAAAGAGGGAGTGGCCATCCGTGCCGATGGACTGAATGTGGATGTTCGCGTGAATGAGGCTGAGATGACCAAGATGCGCGTGGACGACAACCTGGTCTTGGCCAAGATGCTGCTGTGCCAACTTTGCGGCATTCCGATGGGTTCCGACTTCACCCTCGCCGACGAGGGGCAGGACCTCGGTGCTGCATCAGGGCAGTTGCCGGTCAATGGCACTTCGGCCATCAATCGTCCCGAACTGCGCTTGCTCCAGACAGCCATCGACATCTCTGAGCAGGCACAACGTGTCGTCACCGCCACCCATTTCCGCCCACAGGTGGCATTGACCGGTGGCTACCTCTTGTCCAACCCCAACACATTCAACGGTTTCGAGCGCAAATTCTCCGGTGTGTGGAATATAGGTGTCGTTGCCCGCATGCCTCTGTGGGACTGGCACGATGGCCGCTATAAGCTTGCTGCCTCACGTGCTGCCACGACGATTGCCAAACTTGAGCACAGCGATTTGGAGGAGAAGGTCAACCTCCAGGTGGAGCAGGAGCGCTTCAAGGTGCGCGAGGCTTATCGCCGTCTGGAACTGTCGTCGAAGCATGTGGCCAGCGCCGAGGAGAACCTCCGCTGTGCCTCGCTGGGCTTCCGCGAAGGCGTGATGAACCTTTCCGAGGTGATGGCCGCCCAGACCGCCTGGGAGTCGGCACAGACACAGAAAATCGATGCAGAAATAGAAGTTCAACTCTCCCTTTTGGGCTTGCGCAAAGCTCTGGGACAAATATAGGAAAAAATGTCAGCAAAACAACAGCACAACAACATCCTGCTTGCTATCGCAGGTTTCTTAATCGTAGTAATCATCGTGGCACTCATCGGTTTCCTTGCCCTGGACCGTGACCCCGACCTCATCCAGGGACAGATGGAGGTTGAGGAGTACCGTGTGTCGAGCAAGGTGCCCGGCCGTATCCTTGAGCTCCGTGCCAAGGAGGGCGATTTCGTGCACAAGGGCGATGTGCTCGCCATCATCGATGCTCCCGAGGTGAAGGCCAAGAAGGTACAGGCCGAGAGTGCGCGCAATGCCGCCTCAGCCCTGCATGAGATGGCCGACAATGGCGCCCGCGAGGAGACCATACGCGGTGCCTTCGAACTCCTCCAGCAAGCAAAGGCCGCCAACGATATCGCACGCAAGACCTTTGAGCGTGTCAACAACCTCTACAACGAGGGAGTGGTGACCGCACAGAAGCGCGACGAGGCACAAGCCGCCGTGGAGGCCACCAATGCACAGGTGAAAGCCGCCCAGAGCCAGTATGACATGGCCCGCAACGGGGCACGCATAGAAGAGCGGAAGGCCTCATCGGCACAGGTGAGCCAGGCCAGTGGAGCCATCATGGAGGTGAACAGCTATCTCAACGAGACCGTGCAGGTGGCACAGATGGACGGCGAGGTGAGCGAAGTCTATCCCAAGGTGGGCGAACTTGTCGGCACCGGAACACCCATCATGACGGTCTCGATGCTCGACGACCAATGGGCGACGTTCAACATCCGCGAGAACCAGTTGAAAGGACTGGCGCTGGGCTCGGAAGTGACTGTCTTTGTGCCAGCACTCGACAAGGAAGTGAAGATGAAGGTGTATTATATGAAGGACAAAGGGTCGTTTGCCGTGTGGAAAGCCACGAAGGCCAATGGACAATACGACCAGAAGACCTTCGAGGTGAAAGCCCGCCCACTGAAGAAACTCGAGGGCGTGCGACCAGGCATGTCGGTGATTCTGAAGAAGTCTGATTTGTCGGAGAAGACACAAGAGGCGGTGAAGCCGGAGAAGAAGTAGGTGTTCAAAATTGGATACGACACCTTTTCAGTTAGGATATACATCATTTTGAATACCAATCATAAAAAATGAGATATATCATTCAAATTTTCAACATTGCGCTGCGTGAGCTCAACATTCTGAGGAAGAACCACATTTATGCCTTCTGCATGGTGGTGTTTCCACTGATGACGATGTTGTTCTTCACCACGTTGCTCGACGAAGGCGTGCCGCACGACCTGCCCATTGGCGTGGTCGACGAGGACAACAGCTCGACGTCGCGCAGTCTCGTGCGCAACCTCGATGCCATGCAGGCCTCGCATGTGGCTTACCACTTCGCATCGGTCGCCGAGGCACGCAGTGCCATGCAGGAGAACAAAGTGTACGGCTTCCTTTACATCCCGAAGGGCACGTCGGCGAAACTCATTTCTGGGCGCCAGCCGAAGATATCGTACTACTACACGATGACGTGCTTGTCGGCTGGTTCGATGGTCATGAAGGACTTGAAGACCATCAGCACGCTCGGTTCGATGGCCTTGGGGCAGGCTACGTTGAGGGCCAAAGGGGCCACGCCGCAACAAATCAAAACCGCCTTGCAGCCAGTGGCCATCGACGCACACCAGATAGCCAACCCCGAGGGAAGCTACAATTACAGTCTGACGACCGTCTTTGTGCCCGGCATCATGATGCTCTTCATGGCCTTGCTCTCTGCTTATTCGCTTGGCATGGAAATGAAATTCGACACCGGCAAGGAGTGGATAGCACAAGCCGATGGCAACATCGTGGTGGCCATCATCGGCAAGTACCTCGTCCATGCACTCGTGTTCCTGCTCGTGATATTCTTCTTCCAGTATTACATCTACTGCGTGCTCGACTTCCCAAGGCTCGGCAATACATGGAGTATTGTGCGGCTCAGTGTTCTGCAAGTTCTCGGCTCACTGGGCTTCGGTGTCTTCGCCTTCGGCCTGATGCCCTCCCTGCGCATGTCGATGAGTGTCTGCTCGCTGTGGTCCGTCCTCAGTTTCTCAATGTGTGGCTCAGCCTTCCCCATCATGGGCATGGACCCGCCTCTGCAGTCGCTGTCGTGGCTCTTCCCCCTGCGCCACTACTTCATGCTTTACCAGATTACGGTGCTCAATGGTTTCCCCATCATCGATGCCTGGTTCCACCTTGTGGCGCTTGTGGGCTTCACCCTGCTGCCATGGTTTGTGCTCCGTAAAGTAAAAAACGCAATGCTCAACTATGTCTATATTCCATAAATATAAAGAACGTCTGATGGACGTGCTCTACATCTGGCGCGACGAGATGCGGCTTGTCTTCCGTGATGAAGGCGTGCTGATATTTCTCGTCATCGTGCCGCTGGGCTACCCATTGCTTTATTCGTGGATTTACAACAATGAGGCGGTGCACGAGGTTCCTGTGGTCGTTGTCGACCATTCTCACACAAAACTCTCACGCCAGTTCATCCGCGACTGCGACTCTTCGCCCGATGTCAAGGTGCTCTTTCATGCCGAGGACCTCGATGAGGCCAAGTCGCTCGTCAGCCGGCAGCTGGTAAAAGGCATCTACCTCATTCCGTCGGATTTCTCGAAGCGCATCAACCGTGGTGAGCAAGCCACTGTCAGTGTCTATTGCGACATGTCGCTCATGCTCGCCTACAAGAGTGTCTATCAGACTGCCGTGGTCGAGGCTGGACGCCTTGGCGCGGGGCTGAACATCAAGAAGGCGGGCAACTACTCCAAGCGCGAGGACGCCATCACCGCCCAGCCCCTGGCGGTCGACGACGTCGTGTTGTTCAATCCCTCTGGGGGCTATGGCTCCTGCGTCTTGCCTGCCGTGCTGCTGCTCATCCTTCAGCAGACCCTGGCTCTCGGCATTGGCATGTCGGCCGGAACTGCCCGCGAGCGCAATCGTAACCGCCGACTTGTCCCGGAAGACAAACCGCATTACAATGGTGCCTACCGCATCGTCTGCGGCAAGGCTCTGTGCTACAGCATGATTGCTGCCGTGACCAGCGCCTACCTCGCCTTAGCCGTACCACGGATGTTCAACTTCCCCCATCTTGCCAACCACTGGAACCTCTTGTGGATGATGATACCCTACGTCCTGGCGAGCATCTTCTTCGGTATGGCCGTTTCCTGCATCGTGCGCTACCGCGAGAACGTCATGCTCCTGATGGTCTTCGTCTCCGTCCCCCTGCTATTCCTCACCGGGGTGTCGTGGCCCGAGTCGAACATTCCCACAGCATGGAAGGGTGTGTCGTGCCTCTTCCCCAGCACCTTCGGCGTCAGGGCCTTCGTCCGCATCAACTCCATGGGAGCCTCATTCGGACAAATACTTCCCGAAATACGCTTCTTATGGATACAGGCCGCGGCATACCTTGGCCTCTCATGCATTATCTATCGCTACCAATTCCTGCTGGCTAAAAAAGATGCTGATTGAATAATCATTCACGGCATGCGCATAAAAGCCAGTTGATTTGCTGCCGAACACTTTGCTTCGTTCATGAATAAATGATGAAGATATTCAATAAAGGAAAGAGCAGATTGTCACGTCGCATCACATGGCGCGTCATACTGATTATGGTGCTCTTCAATGTGTTCATATTTGGAACGGTTATCTTATCTGATTTGATTCTTTCAATGATGGAGGGCGAAAACCGAGCCAAACACATCATTGATGGCATTGAAGGTAAGTTGACAACCATGCTGAGGGCTGTGGAAGTGGCTTCAAAGAACAACCTTGCAGAGATAGAGGCTAGTTTGGACAGTCCTGAGAAAGTGTTCGACGCACTGGAGCATGAGCTGAGGGTGAATAACCTGTACATAGGATGTGCCGCAGCATTCGAGCCCAACTACTTTGCAAGTCAGGGCCATTGGTTCGAGCCCTATGTGAAGTTCAGCGACAGCGCCTATGTCGAACGAAAGCAAATAGGCTCGGCTCAGCACGACTATTTAAAAATGGAGTGGTATGAGAAAGCGTTTCACATGGATAAAGGAAAAGGCTTCGTGTCCGACCCCTATTTTGATGATGCAGGCGGCAAACGTATCCTTTTCACCTTTTCGACACCCCTCTTCAACCGAAAAGGCCGCAAAGTGGGTGTATTCGGCATAGACCTCAACCTCGACTGGCTCGGACAAACACTGGCCGATGAGGAGAAGAAATTCAAGTATGCGGAATTTACGGAAAACGACCCCGATCAGCCTGACGACAAAGACGATACTTTCTTCATCCAGGTGCTCGACAGCAAAGGAAAGAAAATCGCGGGCTCGAAATCTTTTGATGAAAAGACGCTCCATACCATACAGGAGAAAGACAGCATTGCCTTTGAGGAAGTGAAAATAAAAGGCGACACTTACTTCATCAGTTCCAGACGATTGGGCAGAACAAATTGGACGTTGATTGTTGCCCAGCACAAAGACTTGGTGTATCTGAATGTCTACGCCCTTGGCGTCATCATCCTGTTCTTCATGATTGTTGGCGGTATCGTCTTGTTCTTCTTCACGAGCCGCAGGATCAAGCTGGCCATCCAGCCGTTACGTTTCCTTTCCGACTCTGCCAAGGAGGTGGCCCAAGGCCATTTCGACACTCCGATGCCCACATTCAAGCACCAGGATGAGATTGCGCAGTTGCGCGACTCTTTCTGCTCCATGCAGCAGTCGCTAAAACGGTATGTGGAGGAGCTGAAAGTGTCGACCGCCACGAAAGCCTCAATAGAGAGTGAACTGAATGTGGCTCACAGCATCCAGATGTCGATGCTTCCAAAGGAATTCCCCCCTTTCCCCGAACGCAACGACATCAACATCTACGGCATCCAGAAACCCGCCAAGGCGGTCGGTGGCGACCTCTTCGACTTCTTCATCCGCGATGAGCAACTGTTCTTCTGCATCGGCGATGTGTCGGGAAAGGGCGTGCCTGCCTCGCTCGTGATGGCCGTCACCCGGACACTCTTCCGCAACATCTCAGTGCATACTGCAGAGCCAAGCCATATCATGGAAACCATGAACGTGGCTGTCTGCGACGGCAACGACAACAATATGTTCGTCACGCTGTTCATCGGCGTGCTCGACCTGCAGACAGGACACCTGTGCTACTGCAATGCCGGGCACGATTCCCCCTATATCCAGCGTGACATGCTTCCTTGCGACCCCAACCTTCCCATCGGTGTCATGCCCGACTGGCATTTCACAGAGCAAGAAACCGATATGGCTTCTGGCACCATCATCTTCCTCTATACCGATGGCCTGACAGAGGCAGAGAACACCCATTTAGAACAATTTGGGCATCAGCGTGTTTCTGAGGTCATCACTTCATTCGAAGGCACGCCACAGCAGTTGATAGCGTGCATGTCGGATGCTGTTCGCCATTTCGTCGGTGAGACCGAGCAAAACGATGACCTCACCATGCTTGCCATCGAATATAAGAATGATAAATGATGCTTATGAAAACGTCCGAAAAATGAATTCATGATTATTCAACTATATTATAATAACAAACAAGGAGATTACAACTATGACTAAAATCAAGACTATTGGCATTCTGACATCTGGAGGCGACGCCCCGGGCATGAATGCGGCAATCCGTGCCGTGACTCGTTCAGGCATCTGCAATGGTTTCAACATCAAAGGCATCTACAGGGGCTACGACGGCCTTATCAAGGGTGAGGTGAAGCCTTTCACCACCGAGGATGTCAGCGGTATCATCACACGTGGCGGCACCATACTGAAGACCGCACGAAGCAAGGAGTTCGCTACTCTTGAGGGTATGCAGAAAGCCTTCGAGACGTGCAAGAAAGAGGAGATTGACGCCCTCGTGGTCATCGGAGGAAATGGCTCGCTCAAGGGCGCACGTGACTTCGGCATGGAATTCGACTTCCCTGTCATCGGTCTGCCCGGAACCATCGACAACGACCTCTATGGCACCGACACCACCATCGGCTATGACACGACAATGAACACCATCATGGAGTGCGCGGACCGTATACGCGACACGGCAAACTCACACGAGCGCATCTTCTTCATCGAGGTGATGGGACGCGACGCCGGCTTCCTGGCACAGAACTGCGCCATCGCCTGCGGCGCCGAGGCTGCCATCGTTCCCGAAGAAGTAACCGACGTCGACCAGTTGGCTGAGTTCATGGGACGTGGCATCCGTAAGTCAAAGAAATCGTGCATCGTCATTGTCTCCGAGAGTCCCAAGTGTGGCGCACTCTACTATGCCGACCGCGTGAAACATGAGTTCCCGGGGTTCGACGTGCGTGTATCCATCCTCGGACACTTGCAGCGCGGAGGCAGTCCTTCGGCACGCGACCGCATCGTCGCCAGCTGCATGGGAGTGGGTGCCATCCAGGCTATCAAACAGGGACAGCGCAACGTCATGATAGGCTACAGCAAAAACGAAATCGTCTATGTGCCCTTCTCAGAGTGCATCCGCACCGACAAACGCTTCGACAAACGACTCATCACCGTGCTCAACGAACTGAGTATCTAAACCCATAATTTTTTTGAATAATGAAGATAAGAACTGCCAATACCAGTACCCCTCAATTCAGGTCGATGACTGTGAAAGCCACGCTTCCCGAAGGTTTGAAATGTCTTGACGAGATTGCACACAACATGTGGTGGGTCTGGAATTACGAAGCACGCGACCTATTCCGGGCACTCGACCCCGAACTGTATCACGACGTGAAGCACAATCCCGTCCTGCTCCTTGAACTTCTCAGTTTTGCCCGCAAGGAG
>CAMHEL010000008.1 GCA_946184125.1 uncultured Prevotellaceae bacterium | reverse complement strand
TAGAGCACGACCTTGCCAAGGTCGGGGTCGCGAGTTCGAGTCTCGTTTACCGCTCGATGTCTTGAATAAACCAATCTTTGAGATCGAGAATAGAGATTTCATATGCCCAGGTGGCGGAATTGGTAGACGCGCACGTTTCAGGTGCGTGTGTAGAGATACGTGCAGGTTCGAGTCCTGTTCTGGGCACTTTGTTTATTCAAGAAATCATACATGATGGAGAGGTGGCGGAATTGGTAGACGCGCTACTTTGAGGGGGTAGTGTCAATTGTGACGTGGGAGTTCGAGTCTCCTCCTCTTCACCATAGTTTCTTTTGTTGCGGTAATAGCTCAGTTGGTAGAGCACGACCTTGCCAAGGTCGGGGTCGCGAGTTCGAGTCTCGTTTACCGCTCAGATTTTTTATTTAGGATAAAAAACCAAAATCAATGAACTTATACATCCGATATTTTGATAAGGAAGCGCTGGTTTACAGTGCCGACGAAGCTATTGATTTCCTTTGTGCAATTCCCGAAATCGGTATGAATCCTCAGATAGAGGCCGATGTGAGGGATTATGCCTCCAGCGATGTGTTTTTTCCTAAACGATATAAGGTCAGGCCACGGGTTTATTTCATCATGATCAAGACCGAGGCTGCCACCATGCTCGACTTCAAACAGAAAAAGGCGCTGAGAAGCAATAACAGTCAGGGCAACAGCCAGCAAGACCGGCGTGAGACCACCACCACGGCTGTTTCAAGGCTCAATGAGGAGAAGCATGGTTGGTATGAGGGCGTACTCGACTTCAAGCGTGTCATCCTCGTTCCATCGACGGGAAAGCACGAATACCGCGACACCCATTTCGTCGCGCGCTGCAAAGCGCTCTCGGGTATCGACTGCTACAACCGCATCGTTGACCACCTCAGGGACAGAGTTGATAGCAGAAGCCAGTTCCCGTCGGCAAAAGGGAAGAGCTTCCGGTTCAAGTATCTCGGTATGTGGAAATGATGGACAGGAGGACATTATGAACAAAGTCATGCTTATAGGCAATGTGGGCAAGGACCCCGTCATCACCTACTATGAAACCGACCAGGCGATGGCAACCTTCCCTCTTGCTACCACCGAGAAAGGCTATACGCTGCCTAATGGCACTCAGGTGCCCGACCGCACCGACTGGCACAATATCGTGCTTTGGAGGGGACTCGCAAAAATAGCCGAAAAGTATATTCATAAAGGTGACAAGCTCTATATTGAGGGTAGACTGAGATACCGTTCTTATGACGACAAGAATGGCGCAAGAAGGTATGTCACTGAAATCGCCGCTGAGAATATGGAGATGCTCTCTCCGAAACCTTCCCAGCAGTCGAATGGCGAATAACACTTCAAAGCCTGCTTGCTGAGTTGCCGTGAACAACATAGATTCCTTTTTACAAACTTTGGGTGAGGTGCATGTGATGCATCCCACTTTGGGTGTTTGTGTGGCTGCGGCACTCGCCTTCGTGCTGCTCTTCGTCTCTGGTTTTGCCAGCGCATCCGAGATAGCATTCTTCAGCCTCTCGCCCAATGACCTCAACGCGCTCGACCCTGAGCATAATTCCTCCGACCGCAACATCGAGGCGCTCAGGAATGACAGCGAGCGCACTCTTGCCACTATCCTCATCACCAACAACCTGGTCAATGTGACCATCATCATGCTGCTCAACTATGTCTTTGCCAATCTTATCGATTTTGGCAAGGCCATCTGGCTGCAGTTCCTCTGTGTCACGGTCATCCTCACCTTCATGCTCCTCCTTTTCGGAGAAATCATGCCTAAGGTATATGCACGCCAGTCGTCGTTGCGCTACTGCCGCTTCTCGGCACAGGCCCTTATGGTGCTTAGAAAGCTGTTCTGGCCTATTGAGAACGTGCTCATGAGCAGTGGCACGCTGGCGGAGAAAATCGTCAGGAAAGAGTCGCGCGTGCTCAGCGTCGACGATCTCGAGCAGGCACTCGAACTCACCGACAAGGAGCAAATCAAGGTGGAGCAGAGCATGCTCGAAGGCATTATAAGGTTTGGTGACGAGACGGCGAAGGAAATCATGACGCCAAGGCAGGACTTCGTGGACCTCAGCATGCAAGCCGACTTCAACGAGGTCATTTCATGCATCGTTGAGAACAACTACAGCCGCATCCCCATTTACCAGGGAAATGTAGACAACATACGTGGTGTGCTGTATGTCAAGGACTTGCTCCCACATCTTGGCAAGACAGCCTCTTTCAGATGGCAGAGCCTCATCCGGCCTCCTTATTTCGTGCCTGAGACCAAGAAAATCGATGACTTGCTCAGGGAGTTCCAGACCGACAAGGTGCATATTGCCATTGTCGTCGATGAGTTTGGAGGAACAAGCGGGCTTGTCACCCTCGAGGATATTCTCGAGGAAATCGTAGGAGAGATACATGATGAGTTTGACGAGGAGGAGAAGACCTACACCCGAGTCAATCACAACACCTTTATCTTTGAAGGAAAGACGCTGCTTTCAGACTTCTTCCGGATCCTCGCTATCGACGACGATTTCTCCGAGGTCGAGGGCGATGCCGATTCGCTTGCCGGTCTGCTGCTTGAGCTCAAAGGCGATTTCCCCAAGGTGGGCGAGCGTATCGTTTTCGGAAAATACACATTCGAAATCCTCGCCATTGAGGAGAGGCGCATCGCCAAAGTCAAAGTCATCATCCACGAAGCGGATGCCTAACATCATACACATTTTCACACGGAGCTTTCTCTTGAGGGCTTTTGCCCTTGCTGTGGCGCTTGTGGGGGGCACTCCTCTGCTGGCACAACGCGTAGTGGAGCACGAACAGGTGTCTTTCCCCGATAGTATCATTGCCGGGGGCTATAGTGGCATCACCTGGATGGGTGGCGACAAGTATGCCGTGGTGTCGGACTGCCACGAGAAAGATGGCTTTTTCGTCTTCCGCATCGCACTCGATGGGAAAGGAGCTATCACCTCGGCAGGAGTGGCCGGCTTCAGGGGCAATGAAGACAAAGGGCATGATAACGAGGGCATCGCATGGTCGTCGCACTCTGGCTCATTCTGGGTCAGTGGGGAGCGCGACAACCAGGTGCGTGAGCTCACCCCTGATGGAAAGGCCACAGGCAGGAGACTTCAGCTGCCGGATGTGTTGCGAGGCGCATCCTCTGCCTATGGTTTTGAAGCCCTTACCTATAATGCCGTCACCCACCGCTTCTGGACGACGAGCGAGAGCACGCTGGCTGGCGACGGCGACAGGGCAACCGCCCAAAATCGGGTGCAAAACCGACTCCGCCTGATGGCGTTTGGCGACAACCTCATGCCAGAAGGTACATGGTGCTATGAGATGGATGCCCCCGAGGTGGAGTTCGCCCCGCAACGCTATGCCATAGGCGTCAGTGCGCTGACAGCACTTGATGATGGACGACTGCTTGTGTTGGAGAGAGAGTTTGCCGTCCCTGAATCGAAAATCGGTGCCACGGTGGTATGTAAAATCTTCTTGGTCAGCCCCGAACCTCAGTATGCCTTGGCCCAAAGTGCTTCCATCAAGGAAGTGAAGCCATTGGAAAAGAAACTTCTTGCAGAATGGACGACGGGCATCGGGCTGCTCGATTTCTCCATCGCCAATTATGAGGGGATGTGCCTCGGGCCCACACTCGATGATGGAGGACAGGTGGTGGTGCTTATAGCCGATTCGCAGAGACAGTATGCCGGTATTCTTGCCGATTGGCTGAAAACGATTGTCGTTTATTGGTAAGTCATACAACTGCATCCCGGCCAACCGTTATATACCATCGATTTGTATTGAGAACCTATCCTAAATAAAAATCACTTTTCCCCTTGCGATTTTTGGACTGATTCGCTTGTTCCCGTGGAAAATTTTTGTTATCTTTGCGGCTGTAGCCGTGGCGGCGGGGAACGAGTCCGGCCCCAACGGCAAACTTAACGAAAAACGTCGCAGAAAAAAATGACAGAACAGCAGATGAAGGCCATTTCCGTGGACGATTTGTTTTTAAGCGGAAAGATTTCGAGAAAGACATACAATGTGCTGGTGAGAGCGAGATTGCTCACCATGTTCGACCTCAAGCGCTACGAGACGGGATTGCCAAGGCTCTTCCGTAATGGTACCTCCGGCACGAAAGAAATAGCGACTCTGCTCAAGCAGATGGATTCCAGTGAGGGCGTACCCGAGATGACAACGATGTTGTTTCCTGAGCCAGAGCCCGTGCTGTCGAAGGGCGAGCAGTTGCTCGAATCGCTTTCTGAGGACGAACTGACACTGCTCGACATGGTCTATCGGAAACAACTGGCAAAAATGGTGCGCTCGCAGGAGCGGCCAGCCAAGCGTATGGCCCATGCGCTCATGGGCGTTTCCGTCTCGGCTTTTGTCAGAGACTTCCTGCTCGAGGACGAGGAGAGAATCATGATGCTGAATGTGGGGGAATCGTCCATCCATCAGGTCGATATGGTGAAGGAGGCCATCAACAGGGAAATCGACACCATCAGAAACAAAGGGGTGTCTTTGGATTATAGGATTGCCACCTTCCAAGCTGGTGACTTGCTCATCGACGACACCTTCACCATGGACTATTTCCAGAAGAACAAACGGCTGCCGGTGATGTATATCATTCAGAAAGCCATCATCAGCAACAGGGAGAAGTCCATGTTCAGCACTTTCCTGCAGCGATATGACATTCTGGAAGAGGCATCGTCCGATGGCGACAAAGAGGACAAGAACCAATCGCAACCCTCGGTGACCAACTATTCCAACACCCTTTATGACGCGCTTTTCGTGCCTGATGCCTCATGTCAGGTGCTCGGAACATTCGTCAGCGAGATGATGGGCGACAAAGCCAGCTTGAAATACCTATACGACATGCTCGAAAGCCCATTCATCGATGCCGATGACAAGAGGCTGACCATCCTTGCAGAGGATGAAGGGCTCATTCTCAAGAACCAAGCCATCATCTGCATCCTTGGAAAAATGTTGAGCAACAGATACACATGCATCGGCGGGTATCCAAGAAGCCTCGGCTCGGCATTGGACAACAGATGGTCGCATGCCTATCTTATCGATAACTCCTTGGCTCAGCAAGTCGATATTCTCAAACTCTTCTATCACATACGCGATAATATCGTGAGAACGAGTACCGACTACTATGCCCTGGACTTGGAGACTGTCCTGCCCGGCATCATCGGAACTGATGTGGCCGATGAGCAGACAATGAAAATGACGGCTCTGGTGATGAAACGCATCGTCGTCGACGAACTGAAACTGGACGTCGATGAACAAGGCCGCATCCTCATCCCTAAAGTGCGCGACAAATCGCTTACCGACCGGCTTTATGACATTCTCGATAAGCGGAAAGAGCCCATGCAGCTCGATGAGCTCGCTGAGTGCATCAACTCAGGAGAGGGAAGAAGGTATGTCAGGGCTTCCGTTTCACTCGCACTCAACAAAGACCCACGGTTCCAGGGAAATGGGAAGAAAGGAAGTTATGGACTCAGTACATGGGAGCTTCCCTATTTCGGAAACAATTCAGATATTGTTTACAAGGTCCTCAGCGAGGCCGGAAGGCCAATGAGGGGGGAGGAGATAGTGGCCATTCTCTCAAAATACTCCTACAACAGCTCATTCACGAAAAACGACCTCGCTTCGGTCGTCTCACTCGGGAAAAAACGTTTCCGCTTGTTCGGACTGGGGTATTATGGACTCGTGGGAGTGGATTATCCACCAGAGGTCATCACACCCGACAAACGTTCGTTTGAGCAGGAGATGGATGCGCTCGACTTCTATCTCGATACGCATCATCGTGTGCCCGACATGAAAGGCGATGAAGAGGCAAGAAGACTGCGAAGCTGGTATCAGAGAAAGCTGAAGGAATTGGAAAGTGATTGCCATTGGAGCGAGAAAAAGAAAGTGGCTTTCAGAAAGCTCGTCGACAAATTCAATTCTATGCTCTTCCCGGAGGATGTGCCACCTGCCGTTTTCCAAGAAGAGCAGCAAGAACAAGAGCAAGCGCTGCAGGAAACAGAGCAAGAGGAGCAAAAAGAGCAATCACCCGCCACACCATTCAGCGCTTCTGATCATCCTGATGATGTGTCTGGCAGTACGGAGAGTGCCGCCACTTCCGCTGCTTCAGATGATACTGCCAAGAACGATGTGGTGACCAATGTTTTGGAGAGCCTCTTTGCAGAGGAGGACGAGAAAGAATCAGTTACCGAAGACGGCGACAAGGAAGAAACGGCAGAGGAAGAACCTATTCCTGAAGTATCGGAGGAAGTGGTGACTACAGTATCCGAAAAAGCAGAGGCATTCGACAATGCTGAAGCACCTGTCACAGCTGAAGCACCTGTCACTGAAGAAACTTCCGACAATGCCGAAGCACCTCTCACAGCTGAAATACCTGTCGCTGAAGAAGCTCCTGTCACTGCCGAAGCTCCTGTCGCTGCAGAAACTTCCGACAATGTAGAAGCACCAGTCAATGTTGAAACACCTGTCGATGTAGAAGCACCAGACAAGACAGAAACGCCTGCCACAGTGGAGGAGCCAGAGAAGGAAGCGGATTTCGACTATGAAGGAATGCCTTCCGACAGCATCGTCCTATGGTTCGAGGTTTACGACGAGGTACGCTCATTCATAGAGACCAATCACCGTGAGCCATTGGCCATGCTCACAGCAGAAGTGGCTTTGGCCGAATGGCTGAGGCAACAGAAATTTGCCATGCAGTTGGCTTTGCTCAATGCCTCGCAAGTGAACGCCCTGTTGCAGTTGCGCGACAAACTATGGCCACACGAGTGATGCCTTTTTATCGTTCTTGTATCAGTTCTTTGCCGGTGTTGCCATCGTGTCTTTGTAGTATGGTACTGGCACTGGGATGAGAGACAAGCAAAAAAGTGGGGGATAAGTCGAAAGACTTATCCCCCACTTTGAGGTGCGTGGCGGGATCGAACCGCCGTACACGGTTTTGCAGACCGTTGACTAAGCCACTCATCCAACGCACCATGGCTTTATGCGGATGCAAAGGTATAGTATTTTCACAGAACCACCAAATTTTTGGGCTTATTTTTCTTCTCGCATGGCTTTTTTTTGTGATTCTGCAGGAAGGCACTCCGCCGTCGGGAGCGCATCTCATCTCTCAAGGCACAGCCGTCGCAGCCTTGGCACGGGTCGTTCACACTTGTCAATGCCTTCCAGAGACGGTAGAGCAGATAGGCCACCGACAATGCGACCGCGACAATAACTATCAACCACTGAGTCATCGCTTCTTGCAATCAGGACAGACACCACTTACCATATAGCTGACGGAGTGAGCCACATAACCGTCGGGGAGAGAAAGGAAGGGGATGGGCACATGGTCGAGGCAGAACGTGCGCCCGCAAAGCTCGCAGTGGAAATGGGCATGCACGTCGTCGTCGTTGTCATGGTCGTGGCTGAGGCAGAGTTCATAGCGCACGCTGCCACTGCCATCGTCGATAACATGCACCAGATGATGGGCGCGGAACAGGGTCAGCACCCTGGAAATGCTTGATTTGTCGACTGTGAGCAGCAGGCTTTCCAACTCACTTAACGACAGCGGGCGATGGCAGCTGGAAAGGGCACGGGCCACTAAAACACGGTTGGAGGTGACCTTGACACCATGCTCGGACAATAAGACTGTCAAATCCATCTTTTTTCTGCGAAGGTACGGCTTTTTTCTCTATTTTGTGGATTTTGAGTGGCTTTGTTTCCAAAAACATGGCAATACATCACAAAAATGATGATTTGATGTCCCTTTCACAATGATTTTTCGTAATTTTGCGCCAATTCTTGTAAAGTATCATTCTATAATAGTTTTTCATGGACACAGATGTCTGTTGCATAGGTCATATCACCAAAGACCTTATCATCACACCTGAGAATCGGTTCTCCACCAACGGAGGAACGGCTTATTATTTCGCACATGCCATGCGTCATTTGCCGAGGGAGGTCGGATTCAATCTCGTCACTTCCATGGCAGAGAAAGACAGCTATGCCGTGGATGAGTTAAGAGCTCTTGATGTGGATGTCACGTTCTTCCCAAGCCGTCAGACCGTGTTCTTTGAAAACAGCTACGGCAGTGATTACAACAAGCGCACACAGCGTGTCCTGGCCAAGGCAGACCCTTTCACTCCCGAGCAGGCCGATGAGATCAAGGCACGTTTTATCCATTTAGGCACTTTGCTCAGCGATGATTTCTCCGTTGACTTCATCAGGAAAGTGTCTCAGAAAGGCATATTGTCGGTCGACGTGCAGGGATTTCTCCGTGAGGTGAGGGGCGACCGTGTCTATCCCGTCGACTGGTCCGACAAAGAGGAGGTGCTGCCTTATGTCGACATCCTCAAACTTAATGAGCAGGAAATGGTGACGGTGACCGGGCTGAAAAATCCGCGTGAGGTGGCGTTGCGCATCGCTTCATGGGGTGTCAAGGAGGTGTTGCTCACACTTGGAAGCTACGGCTCGCTCATCTATGCCGGAAGGCGTTTCTACGAGATACCGGCATTCCCCCCGTCACGCCTTGTTGATGCCACGGGGTGTGGCGACACCTACGCCACAGGCTATCTCTATTGCCGTGCAATGGGGATGGATTATGGCGACTGTGGGCGTTTTGCCGCTGCCATGTGCACCATGAAGCTGGAGCACAACGGTCCGTTCGACGGCTCTTACCAGCAAGTGGAGGATATCATCGCAAGAGGCGGGAAGAAGATAGGATGAAGTGTAACGTATAGTATGAAACGCCACTCCATATCATCATTAATAGAACACACCATAATGAAAAAGAGAGCTTTCCTTTGGCTGGCCCTGATGATGTTCGCATCATCGGCGATGGGGGCAAACGATAATGCCACTATGGCACGCAAACTATTCGACCGTACCTATAATATGGTGTTCGGCCCTCAGGGTTCTACCTTGCACTATTATGTCAACCTTGTTGGTATCATGAAAATCAACGGCACGATTTGGTATAAGGGCAAGAAATCGAGATTTGAGGAGTCGCGATATCTCAGCTGGAATGACGGTGAGAAAGACTATTGGGTGGATCAGAAAAAGAAAGTCGTCACCCTCTACGATGCCGACAGCGCCAAGAAAGACAAGTATTCAAGCAAGTTCACCTTCAATGCCGACGACTATAATTATTCCCTTTCCGACAGCGACGAGGGATTCGTTGTCACGCTCGATGCCCGTAAGAATGTCAAGGGCATCAAGCATCTGAAGGCCATCATCCATAAGAAGACCCTTGCACCTATAAACTTGAAAATCAAGGTGCTGTGGTTCTGGACTACGGTACGTATCTCGCAGTTCAGAAGTGGCAACATCAGCGACGACCTATTCGTCTTTCCTGCCGAGAAATACAAATCGTATTCCTTCGTCGATCAGCGTGGCAAAGAGAAGGTGAATAAGCGGTAAAGGGGGGCGGTTCAGGGCGTCTGTGCGACGGCTGTCACCTCGTACCCGGCTTCGCGCAACAGAGCGACAAGGCCTTTCTCGCCTATCAAGTGTGCTGCACCCACGGCGAATAGCGTCGGCGTCTGCATGATGCCAGGCATTGCTTTCACCCAACGTAAGTTGCGATTGTCTATCAGTATCTCGTTTTCCTCATCGGTGTTGTCGCAGCCATCGTTCAGCCGTTCATCGCCCAAGGCCTCAATGCTCGAGAGGTCCTGTGCGTAATAGGCTTTCACCAGTTTCTCGGTGAACATTTCCATATAATCGCGGTGCTTGACCATGCACATGAGGAGTTCTTTCTGGCGCTCTATGGTCTGGCTCTTGAAAAGGACCTCGATTTGATTGTCGAGACTCTCCAGGCCCACTGCGGCATATCCTTTCTCCTTGCCTAATTGTTGCACGTAGTTGTCGATGCCGTTGTTGGGGGTGAACTGTGGATTGTGCTTCTTGTACATCATCACCGAGAAGTCGGTGTTCAGTGCTGCGGGGATGAGGCGGCTTAGTTGGCCGCCGACGAGGGGATTGGAGAAATCAACGCCCATCAAGTCCATGGTAAACTGATTGAGGGCGTTCATCTCCTCTTTACTGAGCAAGCTCTGTATGGTCACCCCTTCAGGGAGAAACATTGCCTCCTGCACACGCTGTAGGTTTTCTGCCTTCAGCATCTCTTCTGTTACCACTTCTCCGCACACTTGGCGAATATGGTCGAATGCGTCATGGAAGCCGGCTATAGAGTCGACAAAGGTTCCCGGGGCGAGGTGGAAGGTTCCAAGCATATAGGAGGGCTCGCTGAGTCCCCCGCCGGAAATGCGCCACAGCAACTGGGAATGCACCATGCTGAAGGGCAGCAGTGCAAGAAGGACGACAAGTATTTTCCTCATTTTGTAAAACTTCATTTCATATATTCTTTCATCTCCTTCTTCCAATCGAAGTCGTTGTCAACATCGATGAAGTTGTCGATTTGCCAGTCATTGCGCTCATATTTCATTTCGAGACGGATGTGCGTGGACTCGCCAAAATTGTGAAGGGTAAGTTCCACCACGGCGTTATCCTTGTCATGGCTGATGACTTTGATGTCGCTGACCGACAGTTCTTCGCAGTCTTGCCCCATGACCCAGTAGTCGGCCTCGAAGAAGCCGATGTCATCGGGGTTGTGCTGCTGGTCGAAATCCGAGACATCCATTACGGTCTTGTTCCAGTCTTCAGAGCAGTATTTCTCGTCGGGTGAGCTCTGCGGGATGCTCTCGTCTTCCTCTGCTTTGTTGTACTCTTCAAAAACCGCATCGTAGATGTTCCCCACACGCCCGATGATGTAGTCGTCGGTCATCTGTGTCGATTTGTCTACTTTGGCTGTTTGTCCTTTGGAACCATTTTTATCGGTGCCCTGTTCTGTTGTCTCGTTGTCGGAATTGTCTTTTGAACCTGTGGTGCAGCTGCCCATGGCGAGCAGGATGCAAACGAAGAATAAGATGCTCTTTTTCATTTTCTTTTTCTTTGTTTGGTGGATGGTTGAGTTGAGGTGTGTTTTTGCTCGTATTGGTCGAGCTTTGCTGAGAAGTAGGCGCGGAAGTCGCTCCATTTGTAGTATGGGCCGCTGACGGGAGTGAGGGGCAGCCTCACCTCGTTCTCGTTGAGCAGTGCTTTCATGAGGATGTCGCCCTGGCCGTTGGTTGCCCGGTAGAAAACCAGCTGCACATTGCAGCCCATGGGGAAAATCTTGTAGCATTGCCATGCGTCGGCGAGTTGTTCGAAGTCTTCCACCTCCCGTCCGAAGTCATCGAGCTCGAGGAGGCAGGCGAGTGGCATGACGCACACCTCATGTCCGAAGCGCAGTGTGGCTCCGGGGTGTGGCAGCTGCAGGCAGCTGTCGGCTTCCTGTATGATGACGCGGAGCAGGTTGCGCTGCGAGTAGGGCGACACGCCGCCATTCAGGGGGCATGGACCATAGTGTATGTACCACCAGGCATTGGTCTGAAGCCAGCAGTCGTACAGTTCGTCCTCGGTGAAGATGTCGTGCAGCGTGATGGTGTGCCGCAGTTCGGTGCTCTGCACGTTGGAGGCCAGTTTGAAAAGATGGTAGGTGAGCTCCTGGGTGTTCACCTCGTGCTGCCAATAGTTGTCGTCGGTGAACAATGAGCGCATGAGGCGCTCGTTGTGCTGGTGTCGCTTGCAGAAATCGTCGTAGGCCTTCTCGACGTCGGAGGGCATCTTGAGCTTGTCGAGTTCGCGGTCGTGGAAGTTCATGTACCACATGTCGTGCTCGCTCGCATCGTGCCGGATATCGAGGTAGGGATTGACGCGCAGCATGGCTTGCAGCGCGTTCTCCATCGAAAGGATGCATCGGATGACGACGGTGCTTTTCGCATCGATACGGGTCTTGCCCTCAAAGATTTCGGGGAACCGCTCTATCATCCGACGCCCAATCTGCTGGTGCTGCTCGGCACCGAGGAGGGTGAGCTCTCCGTGGCGTTTCTCAGCATCGCTTCTTAGGGTTGCAACACGTTCCAGGACGTTTCGCCCCAGTGCCGTTAGTTTGCCAAGTGAATCGGCGCGCAGCAGTGGCTTGTAGGCACGGTCGTAGTCGCTGTTCTCGATGAGATGGCGTGAGCCGTGGCGGCCATAGTGCGAGAGGTAGTAGGGCTCATAGCCTTCGGGAGCGGTGGTCAGTGCGCATGGGGTGGGGCCTGGGTAGGCATAGTAGTTGCTGCCAGAGCGGAAGATGTTTTCTCTGATTTCCTGGCGTGCGGTCTGGGCTTGGACTACCGCTGTCATCAGAAGGGCTGAGAGCAGGAGGATGGCTTTTCTCATAAGTAGGTAATCAAAATTATCTATAACTATCATTCTCGTAGGTGTTGCATAGTCTTTTATGTTTGGTGTTGCTGAAGTTGCTTTCACTCATCCTCAGTCACATAGCCCGCTATGCTCCATAGGATGGCATCCCAATCAATCATAAGATACTATCATCAGATTTTGATCACCTACTTGTTTGAAGTATTTGACTACAAAGTTAGGCTATTTTGATGAAACATCTTCTTTTTTATAGTGAAAAAAACGAAATTTGTGTGCCTTTGGCGGACTTTTGAGTGAAACTTTCATTACTTTTGCAGACATTCTTGCCTTTCAATGTATATGGACACAGTGTTGCATCCTTTTTCGCATACCTTGCTCGAATGGTATCGCTGCCATGGGCGAATACTGCCGTGGCGCTCCACGACCGACCCCTATGCGGTGTGGGTATCCGAGGTGATTCTCCAACAGACGCGCATCCAGCAGGGATGGGCGTATTGGGAGCGTTTCATGCAGCATTGGCCCAAGGTGGAGCTGCTGGCGGCAGCTACAGAAGATGAGGTGCTTCGCGAGTGGCAGGGCTTGGGCTATTATTCCCGTGCCCGAAATCTCCATCATGCCGCACAGCAGATAGTAGCAATGGGTGGTTTCCCGCGTACGCCAGAGGGCCTGCGAAGCCTGTGTGGTGTAGGCGACTATACGGCGGCGGCCATTGGAAGCATCGCCTTCGGACTGCCTATGGCGGCGGTCGATGGCAATGTGTTCCGGGTGCTGTCAAGGCATTTTGGCATCATGACGGCCATCAACACCACCGAAGGGAAAAAGGTGTTCACGGCCCTTGCACAGGAGCTGTTGCCACCGAGTGAGGCATCGGCTTTCAATCAGGCGATGATGGATTTCGGTGCTTTGCAGTGTGTGCCCAAGTCGCCCGACTGTGGCGCATGTCCTTTGCAGGAGACTTGTGTGGCATTCCGTGAGGGAACAACGGCCACGCTGCCGGTAAAACTGCGGAAAACGAAGATGCAGGAGCGCCATTTCGATTATTATTATATCCGCTGCCATGGCGAGACCGCCATCTGCAGGCGTGGCGGAGGTGACATCTGGCAGGGGCTGTGGCAACCGTTTCTGGTGGAGGAAGGCACGTTCGTTCCCACAGGGGGAGTGCTGCGCTTGTTGAGAAAAGGGGTGAGGCATGTGCTTACCCACCGCATCGTGATGGCTGATTTCTGGCTGTGGACGATAGATGAAAAGCCATCGCTGCCCGAGGGCTATGTCTGGGTCGATGAGAACGAACTGGATGGTTATGCCGTCCCCCGGTTGGTGGAGATGATGATGGATGAGGTAAGGAAAGCCGATGCGGAAAGTGCTGGGGGATAGATGTCAGTGCATGCGGCGCATGATGACGTAGATAATCACCGGAGCACCGAGAAGGGGAGTGACGGCATTGAGCGGGATGGAGCCATGCTCGCCAGGCAGATGGCACACGAGATTGCATACAAGTGCAACGGCGGCGCCGGTGAGGATGGTGGCTGGCAGCAGTTGCCGGTGGTTCTCGGTGGTGAGGATGATGCGGCAGATGTGGGGCACGGCGAGACCTATGAAAGACACGGGGCCGCAGAAGGCGGTGGTGACAGCGGTGAGAAGACCGGTGACAAGCAGAAGGGCATTGCGCGTGAGGCGCGTGTTAATCCCCAGATTCTCGGCATAGTCCTCGCCGAGAAGCATGGCGTTGAGGGGCTTGATGAGCAGCAGAGATGCTGCCAGGCCCACAAGAGTGACCCCTCCGAAGACGGGGATATGCGCCATTGTCACCCCTCCGAAATTTCCCATTCCCCATACGGCATAGGACTTCACGCCTTCCTCCGTGGCGAAGAAGTTGAGCAGCGAGATGACCGACGACGACATGAATCCAATCATCACACCGATAATCAGCAGCATCACGCTGTTGCGCACCATGGTCGAGAAAGTGAAGACCACTGCCGTGACGGCCATTGCCCCAAGGAATGCTCCGAGCAGAATGGCGGCGAAGCCTGTGGCCTCATAGCTTCCTGCGGTGAGCGAGCCCCCAAGGAGCAACATGACGAGGGCGACGCCAAGGCCGGCGCCGCCGCTGATGCCGAAGATGGAGGCATCGGCAAGTGGGTTTTTAAAGGCTGTCTGAAGCATCAGGCCGCTGACAGCAAGGGCACCTCCACAGAGACTGGCGGTGATGGCCTGCGGCAGTCGGCTCTCCAGCACAATATACTGCCATGATGCGCGTTCGCTCTCATGCCCGAGCAGAATGCTGGCCACTTCGCCCATAGGGATGTCGATGGAGCCGAACAGCAGGTTGGCCACCATCAGTGCTACCACCGATGCCGACACGACGATGCAGTATCTTATGCCTTTCATGATGACAGGGGCTTATCTTACTGGGGTGTAGTAGCGGGGCTCGCCAAGACCAAGGGCGGGATGGAAAAGAATGAGGAAGTCGCGGAGAAGGTAGTCGGGATGGAAGGACACCTCTTCGAAATAGGGCGTGCGCTGGGTGTCGACATACCACGTGTTGTGGTTTTTGAAGGCTTTGATTTGGCTGTAGCCCGCATATTCCGATGCCAACCGCTTGTAGGTGAGTTCTCCTGCACCGAAATGGTTGAAGAGCCATACATCACTCTCTCCGGCTTTGTCGAGCACCGTCTCAAAGGTCATGGCAAGACTTCCGCTGTGGTTGTCGCCGCTCCAGGGATAGGTGCCGCCGGCATCAGCTATGAGTTGCCCGACACTGCTCTTTCCGCCCGGGACATACCACGTGGCTCCGGTGAGTTTCTCGGTGAGAACGGAAGGTTTCTGCTGCTTGAGGGCAAGGGATTTGAGGACGGTGTAGCACGAGTCGACAGCGTTGAAAAGGGAGTCGGCTTCGGGCTCACGCCCCAGTAGCAGACCATAAAAGCGCATCCATTCGGCACGGGCCAGAGCAGAGTGCTCCATGTAGTCGGCACATTCCACCAAGGGGATGCCGATGTCCTCGAGCTGACCGTAGCCTCCCGAATTCTCAAAGGGTGAGACCAGCAGAACATCGGGGCGGAGGTCTATGATTTTCTCGATGACGGGGTTCATCGCATCGCCGCAGTCGGCTACGGTGCCACGGCGCACGCCGTCGTGTACGTAGTCGATGTGGATGTATTTCAGGTCGGCGACGCCTGTGAGCTGTTCCTCGGCATTGAGCCACTGCATGAGCTGGCAGTGTGCGGTGGTGAACACCACCGCCTTGGTCACCGGCGTTCTTACCAATGTGCCTTGGGGCAGGGAGTGGGGCAGTGGCTTGTCTTTATCGACGAGCACATAGCGGTGCAGGGTGCTGCCGGCTTTCCACGGATGGTCGATGCTGACGGTGGTATAGCCCTCATGGCGTGTGATATGCAGCAGGGAGGCATACTTCAGCGACAAAGTGTCGCCATCGGAAAGCACAACCTGCTCTCCCCCCTTGCGGCATGCCGGCAAGATGCAAACAGCCAGCAGACAGAGGAGGGAGAGCAGGATGGGATGCGGGCGCATCGTCGTAGTCACGGGGTTAGGATTTGTCGAGCTTGGAGAAAATAGAGTTGTTGGACTTGTATTCGGGCACCAACTCTTTCATCTTCGCCACAATGTGCATCTCGTCGTAGGTTTCGGAGATGGCCACCAGCTCATCGACCTCCTTTCTCACACTCTCGTAGTCGTATTCGCGTACTTCTGCGATGCGGATTTTCTGGTGGAAACTGGGCTTGGTGTTCTCCTCCGTCGAGAGAAGTTCCTCATAGAGCTTCTCGCCTGGCCTGAGACCGGTGTATTTGATTCCCACGTTCTTGGCCCCGCTGAGCTTAATCATTCGCTTGGCGAGGTCGGCGATGCGGACGGGCTTCCCCATGTCGAAGACGAAGATTTCGCCTCCCTTGCCGTGTGTGCCTGCCTCAAGCACGAGCTTGCAGGCCTCGGGGATGAGCATGAAGTAGCGGATGATGCGCTCGTCGGTGACGGTGACGGGGCCTCCGGCCTTAATCTGCTTCTCGAAGAGAGGGATGACGGAGCCGTTGGAGCCCAGCACGTTGCCGAAACGCGTGGTGACAAACTGGGTGATGCCTTTCACCCGGCCCTCCTTGATGGCTTTGTCGAGGCTCTGCACGTAAATCTCGCAGATGCGCTTCGAACAGCCCATCACGTTGGTGGGATTGACAGCCTTGTCGGTGGAGAGCATGACGAATTTCTTCACTCCATAGCGCACGCTGAGGTCGGCGATGACTTTTGTACCGTAGACGTTGTTCTGGATGCTCTCGCTGGGGTTGTCTTCCATCATGGGCACGTGTTTGTAGGCTGCGGCGTGGAAGACGTAGTCGGGCTGGAACTCCTCGAAGATGTGCTCCATGCGTTTCTCATTTGATATGGAGCCCACCACGGTTTGGCTCTTGATGCTGGGATATTGGCGGGCCATCATCAAGCGTATGTCGTGCTGAGGAGTCTCGGCAGAGTCGATGAGAAGCAGTTCGGCGGGCTTGTAGTCGCTGATTTGGCGCACGATCTCAGAGCCGATGGAACCAGCGGAGCCCGTGATGAGAATCTTCTTGCCTGTGAGCATCTCACCCACCTTCTCCATGTCGACTTGTATCTCAGCCCGGGGAAGAAGGTCCTCCACACTGATTTGCTTCACCTGTACGTCGGAATAGTCGCTGTCCTTGCTCCATTCCTTGGTGCCCTCTGTCATGAAGATTTTCACATCGTGATTGATGAAGATATCCTGCAGCTCCTCGTTGTTGCGGAAGGCCTGTACCTGGAGTGGCGATACAAGGAGCGCTTGTATCTTGTGCTTCTCGAGTATGGTCGGCAGGTCATTGTCAACGATATAGACTTTCTCGCCCATGAGCACCTTTCCTCTGTAGGCTCTGTCGGTGGTGACGAAACCGCTGAGGAAGAAGTTGGCGTCTTTCTGGTTGCGGATGTTCTTGGCCAGTCCCACGCCACCGTCGCCGACTCCCAGGATGAGGGTTCTCAGTGCGAATTCCCGTCGGTAGGACATGTCGAAGGCGGTTTTGACGAGCACTCGCCATGCCCACATCAGAATCATGGCGAGGACGTACATGGCAAGTATCTGGCGGCCTTTCAGCACGACGTAGAAATCGGTGTCGTAACGCTCTTTCAGACCAGTGTGAAGCCATGCGATGGGGTAGTGCATCACTTCGGCGATGAAACATGAGAGAGCCATGGCATAGGCCACACGCCGCAAATCGACAAATGAGGAATAGCGGACCACGCCGGAATAGGTGTGAAAGACCTTGAAACCGATGAGGTTGAAGACCATATAGACACAAATCGTCAGCGAGGCTGCGGCAAAATGGATGAGGATGGATGATGCGCTTGTGAAAAGCAGAAGTACGAAGATGCCGGAGGCATAACAGATGATGCAGTCCACAAGGAGCACGGCCCAGTAAGGGAGAGCCTTCTTGGTGAAATACCAGTTGAGTATGTGGTCGAATAGGCTGTTCATATCGTCTTTGATGGCCGTAAACAACTTGTTCATTATTTCACGCAAGATTTCAGAATCTCAATCACTTTCTCCACGTCGGCATCGGTAACGCAAGGTCCAGAAGGCAGGCAAAGTCCCTTGCGGAAGAATAACTCTGAAATGCCGCTCACGTAAGCAGGTGCGTCACGGTAGATGGGCTGTGTGTGCATGGGGCGCCAGAGTGGGCGGCTCTCAATGCCCTCGGCCATCAGGGCTGCCATGGCATCCATCACGATGGGGCTTGGCTCCAGGTCGGCACCCTCGGGGCGGGGCTTGTTGCTCTCGGGCGTCTCGAAAGTGATGGTGCTCAGCCAGTAATTGGGCTCCATATAGTCCTCTGGAGAGCCATGGAAGCGGATGACTTCACTGTCGGCGAAGGCATCGGCATACATCTTCGCGATGCGCTGATGGTGGCGTACATGGGCGTCAGCCACAGTCATCTGGCCACGGCCTATTCCGGCGCAAACATTGCTCATGCGGTAGTTGTAGCCTATTTCCTTGTGGAGGTAGTAGGGTCGGTTCTCTCGGGCCTGTGTGGCATAGAACATGATTTTCTTCTTCGTTTCCTCGTCGGGACAAATCAGAGCTCCGCCGCCAGAAGTGGTAATCATCTTGTTGCCGTTGAAGCTCATCACGCCGAAATTTCCGAAGGTGCCGGTCATCCGGCCTTTGTATTTGGAACCGAAGGCCTCGGCAGCGTCTTCTATGACGGGGATGTCGTAGCGGCGTGCCACTTCAAGAATTTCGTCAATATATGCCGGCATACCATAGAGGTAGACGGGGACGATGGCTTTGGGCTTACGCCCTGTTTTCTGGATGCGGTCTTTGATGGCGTCTTCCAGCTTGTTGGGATCCATGTTCCATGTCTTCGCCTCAGAGCCAATGAAAACGGGTGTTGCGCCTTGGTATGTGGCGGGGTTTGAAGAGGCTGCGAAGGTGAAGCTCTGGCAAATCACTTCGTCGCCTTTGCCAACACCTAATGCCACCATGGCCAAATGTACGGCGGCTGTTCCGGCCGAGAGGGCCACTACTTTCTTTCCTTCGCCTACGTATGCTTCCAGGTCTTCCTCGAAGCCATTGACGTTGGGACCAAGTGGGACAACCCAGTTGGTGTCGAAAGCCTCCTGAATGTACTTCATTTCATTGCCACTCATGTGGGCAAGACATAAATAGACTCTATTCATAGCGATTATTTTAGTTCTCATACCATTAACTCCCCTCAGCAGTGTCTCCACAACCAAGGGCAAGAGAAAGTTATCCTTTCAACTTGCAAAGATAATGAAAAAACGTCACTAAGAAATACTTTTCTCAAAAAAAAACAATAATTAGTTGGTTTGGGACAATTTTGTGACAGTTTTCAAGGCTTTGTTTTAGGCAATAAAGTACCGGAACGCTTGACCGTATATACAGCGTGAGGCCGTGGACTGTATCAAGTCCACGGCCTCAATGCTCTTTATTTTAGGAGTTTGGGAGTTTAGGAGTTTAGACGTATGCTATGCAGGACACGGCCTAAAGCCTAATCACTATTCTCAACTCTTTTTCAGGAGTTTAGGAGTTTAGACGTATGCTTTGCAGGACACGGTCTAAAGTCTAATCACAACTCTCAACTCTCAACTCTAACTAAAGTCTAGCGTCTAAAGTCTAAAGTCTAACATCATTTACCGGCGATGTCGATGCCGATAAGCCCGTTCCATCTCAGATAGATGTTGCTGTTGTTGATGTTCAGACTTCCGTCGGGTTTCTGCTCTCCGTTCCTCTTGCTTACGTATTCGGCGATGAATGCGGCAGGTGAGCCGGAGCGCAGGCCGAAGCGGAGAAGGTCGTAGTAGCGTACACCCTCAAAAGCGAATTCCAGTGCACCCTCGGTGAGGATGAGGTTGTTGACGTATGCCTGAAGAGTAGGTGTCTGCTCGGCCTCGGTGCGCAGGGTGTCGATGGGGAGCTTGTAGTACTCATTCATAGGTGTGTAGCCACAGCCACGGCTGTGCATGCCCATCGTGTTGTAGTTGTTCACACCCATGCCGCTTATCGACATGCCAGCCCATTCCTCGGGACCCATCTCGATATAGCGTGTTGACGGGAAGTCAAACTGGCTGATCCAGATGGAGTCGGATTCGGAGTAGTAGGGATAGACTTCTTCCTGAATCACGTTGTTCGTCAATCCACGTGAGAGCACCTGGAAGGCCATGCGTGGATAGCCTGCCATGTTGAGCGCTTCTGCCATACGCAGATAGACCATCTGCCGGCGGTAGATATGCACATTGCGGAGGTAACCACTCGAGGTGCCGAGGTATTTGTTGATTTGCTGCATCTCGGAGCGCTCCCGTGTGAAGGGGTTGATGGAATAGTAGTTATCCCATGTCTCGCTGAGTCTCAGGTCGCCGCTCCTGTGGTTAATCAGGTTCTTGGGTGCGTAGAACACGGTGTTCGCGTTGTTGCTCAAGTTGCAGTAATCCTGTGCACTCGAGATTTCCTCAATGCGAAGAGAGGGGGTGATGCTCACCTTGTAGTCATTGTCCTCGTGCGAGTTGAAGAGACTGGTGAGCTGGCTGTAATTGCCTTCTGCCGGAATGGAGTCGCATGGTATCATCGTGATGAGCTCGCTGCTGTTTCGTGGCTCGCTCATGTAGTTCTCGCTGACGATGGACCTGGCCCATCTGCCTTCGGGCCTGTTCCATGCCGTGCTTCCCACCTCCCAGTAGCAGCAGTCGAACCCGGTGGCATAGGTGGAGTTGTCGCCATTGCGCTCAGAGATGAATTTGTAGTATCTCAGAGCAGCATTCTTGTATGACTCCACATTGCCGGTGGCACTGGCATGCCATAGGTAGAGGTCGCCAAGCACGATGTTGATGGGGAAGAAGATGAAGCGGGAGTCGTTTCCACGGATAGTGCCGTATCCCGGGTACTCACGGCCATATCTCTCGCTTAAGGGCAGCAGGTCTTTGATGAAGAATTCGCATATGCCGTCAATGGCATAGACAGGATAGTTGGCTTCTGATGCCTCTTTGGTGAGAATGGGCTCGGTGAACAATGCCACCTTTCCATAGTTGATGGCCAACTGCAGGTAGGTCCATGCCCTGATGGATTTCACCGCGGCATACTCCTTCATGAAGATGTAGTTGTTGCGGTTGTCTTTCATCGTCGTGTCGGCTTTGGCGAGGAAGTAATTGCAGTTGTTGATGATGGCATAGTAGTCGCGTGGTGTATTGTACACATTGTCGTCGCTTACGTTGAACTGTGCAATCTCCCGTAGGTCGTTGCTGGCATTGTTAGTGACATTGACAAGGTCGCCACGCAGCTCGCCGAGCAATACCGTGCGGTCGGCTATTCGCTGCAGTTTGTTGAGGATGCCCAACACGTAATAAGCGGAGTCGGTGGCGTTGTCGATTTTATGGTCATCGGTGTAGATGAGGTATTCCGATTCCTGGTCGAAGAAGTCCGAGCAGCTGACCATACATGAAGCCATGCAGATGGCGCAGAGGAATATACTGATTTTTTTCATAATCGTCTGTGTTTTTTCGTTACATGCTTAGAGGTTGACCTTGATACCAGCCACGAGTGAACGGCTCTGTCCGAGACGCCCAAGGTCGATGCCTTGCCCGATGACGGCGTTGGTCATCGAGAATTCGGGGTCGGAGCCGAGATACTTGGTGAGTGTGAACAAATTGTTACCCTGCACCCAGAACTGGAATCCCTGGAAGAATTGCGACTTGACAGGAAGCTCGTAGCTCAGTGTCACGCTCTTGAGGCGGATGTAACTGCCGTCTTCTATCCATCGGTCGCTGAAGCGTGAGTTGCCCATGGGGTCTTGGAAGGAAATCCTTGGTATGTCGGTGTGCTGTCCTTCCACCTGCCAACGGCGTGTTAGAGCTGTTGTCTGGTTCATGAACCGCTCTCCGCTCTCCAGTTGCTGGCGCATGTAGTTATAGACATCGTTGCCCATGCAGTAGTTGAAACGCACATCGAGTTTCAGGCGTTTATAGGCAAGTGTGGTGAAGATGTTGCCATAGAAGTCGGGGTTGGGGTCGCCGATAATCTGACGGTCTTTGTCGTTGATTTCCTTGTTGTTGTCGGTGTCGACAAAGCGAACGTCGCCTGCTCCATAAGCAATGTGGTCGATACCATTCGAGCCGAGCACATAGTGATTGTCGGCCAACGCCTCCTCGGTGGTGGCATACACGCCATTGGTCTTGAAGCCGTAGAATTGGTTGGCTGCTTGACCTACTTGTGTGCGGATGGTGGCGCCATACACTTGGTTGTCGATGTGGTTGGCATTGTTGGCCAGTTCTGTCACTTTGTTCTTGTAATGTCCGATGCTTCCTCCGAGCTGCCATTGCCAGTTCTTCAGCGCGAGCACTTTGAATATTGCTGTGACATCGAAGCCCTGGTTCTCAAGTTTCCCGGCATTGGTCCAGTTGAGGTCGATGCCCGAGAGGTAACCGATGGTCTGCTGGTTGAGCAGGTTGGTGGTTTTGCTCTTGAAGAAGTTGAGCATGAGCGACACGCGGTTGTTGAGCAGGTTGGCCTCCAGGCCGGCGTTGAATCGCCCGGTGGTCTCCCACTGGATCTTGGTGTTGCCGATGCCGTCGAGGACAAGTCCCGACACAGAGCGCATGTAAAGGGTCTGTCCGATGTAGCTTCTTGCCACATAGTAGTCGATGTCGTCGTTTCCGGTAATCTCGTATCCCGCGGTGAGGCGGAGGTAGTCGATGCCCTTCACTTTCGACAGCCATGGCTCGTTGGTCATCACCCATGATGCTTGCACGCCTGGGAAGAGGCCCCATGCCACGTCGAAGAGGTTGACGTCGCCGCCGTCCCTACCGAATCTCGACGAGCCTTCCATGGTGAGGTTGCCTTGGAGGAAGTAGCGGTTGCGGTAGTTGTATTCGGCCTGTGCATACCATGCGAGTGAGTTCCAGTTGTCGTTGGTGCCTTCCACTTTCGCGTTGGTGTTGCTGTTGAGCTTCGGGGTCTTGTCGTTGCCCGTGTCGTAAGCGAGCTCCGAGGTGACGGTGTAGTTCTCCCACAGGATGCGTGCCCCGGCAAAGGCATGCAGATAGTGTGCCTTGAAGCGTTTTTGCCAGTCGAGGCGGGTGTCGCTCATCACGGAGTTCTGCTTGGCGGCCAGTGAGCGCACCTCGTTTTCAACCATCCTTCCGATGCTGCCCACATAGTAGCTGGGGGTGCCGTTGATGGGGATGTAGTACATCTCGTTGACGTTGGCGAGGTTGTAGCTGAAGTGCTCACGGAGCGAGAGGTCTGGCGTGAAGCTCCACTTTGGTGTCACCGACAGGTTGAGTATCGAACTCTCGAACCGGTTCTTGTTCTCGGCATCGCCATAGACATTGATGGCAGCGGGGTTTCCAAGCTTCCAGTTGTATCCGTTGTAGTTGACGAGAGCCTCCTCGAGGTAGTCTTCCTCGTTGATGTCGTAGTGGCTGGTGCTGAGGATGCCCCGGCCATAGCTGTAAGGACTGAGGAATGGGCTCTTGACGTATGCGAGGAACGAAGGACTGGTGGGTGTGCCCTCTTTGTAGTCGGCTGGTGCACCATCGTTGCGTATGTTGCGGGTGGTGTTGCCAAACGAGGCGTCGAAGCGTACGTCAAGGTGGCTGAGCACACGGATGTCGGTATTGAAACGGATGTTCAGACGGTCCATGTCATTATACTTCATCGTGCTGTTGTTCGACGTGTAGCCTACCGAGAGGTTGTACATGGCGATGTTGTCACCACCAGCCACGTTGATGCCGTAGTTCTGGGTGATGGCGGTGTGGTAGATGAGGTCTTTCCAGTCGGTGTCCTGATGGAACTGCGTGTAATAGTAGTAGTTGGGGTCCTCGTTGAGGAACTTGAAGGTCTGCATCGTGGTGTTGGTGGTCTTGAGCAGCTCCGACGCATAACTGCGGTACTGGTCGGCATTCATCGTCGAGATGTATTTCGGCTCGAAGGTGACACCGGCCGAGATGTTGGCGGTGATGCGGGTTGCGAGTGTCTTGCTTCGCTTTGTTTCAATGAGCACGACACCATTTGAACCTTTGGCGCCATAGAGTGCAGTGCCGTTGCGCAGCACGGTGACTTTCTCGATGTCAAGAGGGTTGATGTTAGAAAGCACATCGTTGAAATACCCTTCATGCAGCACGGTGCGGTTGTACTGCTGCTCGACGATGACGCCATCGACGATAATCAGAGGCTGTGCATTGGCATTCAAGGAGTTGAGACCCTGAATGAACATGACGTTGCCCACGCCGTCGGTGCCGTTTCTTACGATGCTTCTCACCTGTGCACCAAGCTGGTTCTCCACCTCATCCTTGATGTTGATGGCATGGGTGTACTGAAAGTCGTTGGTGGAGTACTCGTTGTGGATGTTGTTTTCCTTGGCGTACTCAGCTTTGAACGTGGTGGGGTAGAGAAGGGCGTCGCGTTGGGCCTCCTCTTCCTGAAGACCGATGCGCAAGGGGTTGTGGCTGGGTGAGACGATGTATAGTGCCGTGGCGAATACCGGCACATTCACTTTGTAAGTGCCGTCGTCGCCGGTCAGTCCGCTGTAGCCGTCGACACCGTCGGTCGATACGATACATCCGCCGATGGGGGCTTTGGTGGTGGCATCAAGCACACGGCCAGTGACGGTGCGTGTGTCATATTTCTTCCTCTTCTGAACAAGCGTGCGGATGTTGGTTTCCACCGCTCCTTCTCCCTCCTCGTCCTGTGCGAAGGAGAGGGTGGGGATGGCCAGAAGAAGACCCATGGCAATTAACAATTGACAATTGACATTCGACAAAATGCTTTGCCATCTGTGCGGGGATGCTATGTTTTTGATATTCATCTTCATAATTGTAATTATTAATCGTGAGTTATTCCACATGGGGCTTTAGGACAATGCAGTCGATGCGCATGGTTCGAGTGTGGGTCCTGTTTCTGTACTGTGTGGGTGTCACACGGGTTTCCACCTGGAGGGTCACTTGCGGCTCCTCTTCGTTGAGTCCGTAGGATGCTACGGGGAACTTGAAGTTTTCTGCAAGCAGAATGGCATCGACAACATCGGGATTGGTGGTTACCGATGATTGGAGTTCGTTTTCAACTGTTTTTCCCGATTGGTCGTGATAGCTCAGTGCGCAGCGTAGCACGGTTGGCAACCGTTGCTGCTCGTTGGCATTGCTGTCGTTGGCCAAAGCCGGTGCCGTCACCAGATAGATATCGTAGCCGATGTTCGACAGCACGTTGGTGATGTTGAAGGTCACGTGGTGGTTTCGGGTGTCGACGAGTGGGTAGAACTCTACGAAAGCATGGTTGGACACTTGATTGTAGAAAGCGTTGTCGGTCGTCACGTATCTGATGAGTGGCGTGATGGTCTCCTCCTCTTTCTGGGTGGAGGTGTTTCTCGCCTTGCTCAGTTCGCGGATGGCATTGCCACGCTCAGCCTCGATGATACGCACCTGGAAGAACGTTTCTTTCTTGTCGAAATTCCACTGGTCGGCAATCATCATGGTTCCGTTGCTGCATTCCACGTTGGTGGTGCCATGCATCACGCCATTGGGCGCCAGAGGCGAGTAGTACTCGTAGTAGTGCAGTGAGTCGGCTCCCCACCAGCTGCGTCTTTGGTTGTAGTTGCGGTAGCACGAGGTGGAGCAGGCGGAGTCGTTCAGCTCGGCATCGCTGTTGAAGGTGCGGCTGAACGTGGTGCCTTGCACAATGGCCAGGCGGGGGTTGGTGTATACCAGCGAGTCGCGGTCTTTCACGTTGTCCTCGTAGTTGAAGTAGGGGGTGTACTCCTCCAGCAGTTCACGCCATATCTTATTGGTGGGAGCCACCATCAGGTAGGTGCTGTCCTCGGAATTGAGGTTGGCTTTTGTGAATGTGAAGAGGTCGTTCTCCTGACGGAAGACGGAGTCGAGATAGACTGTACGGCCATCGACGATGCCGCCAGGCACACTCAGGTAGGGCTGGAACTCGGAGCGGTAGAAGCGGCTGTTGTAGAAGAAGCTTCTCAGACTGTCGAGCTCTGGGTTCTTTCGTATGTATTCAAACACGTTGGGGAAGAACTCCATTTGGTTGCCTACGGTGAAGAGCACGCCATTGCTGTAGTGCTGATTGGTGGTGAGAAGGCGGCTGTTGCCGATGGTGCTGCTTGTCAGCACGGCGTGTTTGCCGTTCATCATGACGATGGAGTCGTTTTTGCTTGCCGACACAGAATGGTTGAACAAGGCGATGTGATTCTGTATGAATTCCTTTATCGTCGTGTTGTTCTCGTCGTTGACTTTGCCTTTCTCTGCGTTGTAGGCTTGGATGAGAGCCTGTGCTTCTTCTGCAGAGAAGCAGTCATTGGTGGGTGCGAAGACGGTGAACACTTGCGAGCTGGCAAGCGACTTGTCGTAGCCGGTGGCTTTGACCACGGAGGCAAAGTTGCTCAGGTTGCCGTCTTTCTGGATGGCATCCCACAGCGAGGTGTTGAGCATGCCTTCGACATTGTTGCCGGTAGCGTAGTGGTCATCCCATTCGTCGCTGCAAGCGGTCAGTGTCAGGGCCGCTATGGCAAGCCCCAGCACCATGGTGTATATGTTGATTCGTTTCATTGGTTGAAATTCGTTAAGTGATACTTGCTGCTTGCTTAGAGGTCGTCTTCCATTTCTCCGTCTCCATCGACGCCATAGACACTCTTGGGTACCATCTCGAGGTAGTCGAGCATGAACTCGTTGTTGTTGCCTTGCTTGCCGTCGGATGCGACGCGGAAGCGGATGAAGTGGTCCTGGGTGGCGTCCATGTATGCCTGGCAAAGGATGCGCCGGTAGGTGCGGTTATTGCCCACGAAGAAAAGCTTTTGATTTGTGCTGAAGTGGAAGAGCGACCGTGGTGCACGGTATGCTCCAAGGTTCTTGAGCAGTTTCTGCTCCTCAGCCTTCTCCTCATCGGTCATGTTGTCGTATAGATTGGGTGACTCGTCGAACTCGAAGCGGTCGCCAATGTAAAGGTCAGAGTCGAGATACTTTGTCATGTCGAGCGGGATGCCCTGTGGCACGCCGTCGAAATAGACTTGCATCACACCACGCGTCTCGATGGCGCAGAAGCCCAGGCGCACCTGCCAGTCGCCGCTGTAGGGGATGGGCGGGAGGCGGAAGGTGAAGTCATAGTCGCCAAAGAGGTTCCACTCATCGCCCTGCCACGACCAGAAGTTGATGTGTGGGCGGCGAAGCACCACATAGCAGTTGCTGAAGGTGACACCGTCGAGGTAGCCGAGCGGGAAGTAGTAGTTGCGCCCGTTTTTCGGCGTAGCGGAATCGTCGGGAACGCCGGCGGGATCGTCAACCTCAGGATTGCCCTCGAAGCGGAGTCCATTGGTAATCACCTCTGGGAAGACGGTGGAGAAGTCCATGCGGATGCGCATGTTCTGAACCTTGTTCTGCACATCGTAACTGAAGGCCACGATGTCGTTCACATAGAAGTAGTGACCGTTGATACCGTCGTGGATGACGTCGCTCTCGACGGTGGGGTCGATATGGATGCCTTCAATCTGGTAGTTATTGTCGAAGCGGCGGTTGATGTAACGCTCGCCTTTCGTGGCCCTTCCTAAGTATTCGGTGACAGTGGCTTTCTCAACCTTTATCATGGTGTGAGGCAGCAAGGTCTGGTGCCAGTCGATGGGGTTGATGAGTGACTCTTCGAAACCGAAGGCTCCCTTGACAACACCGATGTTCACATCCATCGGGGTGAGGTCGGAGGTGCCTGCCACGTAGCGCTTGAGAATGTGGTACTGCACGTAGCGGTGGAGCGGGTTGATGCTGTCGGTGAGGTTTTCGAAACTATGGCCCTCCTTGTTCACATCCTCGGGATAGACGGGGTCGTAAATCTCGCAAGCCAGGTTGTAGAGGGCATGGAGGTCGCCTTTGGCGATGCCACGTCGTTCATACACATCATTGGGCTCGACAAAGACGGTGTATCCGTATTTCTTGGTGTCGGGAACCCATGCCACCTCGTTCCAGGTGTGCGATTTGTAGTAATACTTGGGATAAGACTTGCTGTCCCAGGTCTCGTCTTCCACCTTCAGGATATCGTCGATGACTCCTGTGGCTCTCAGTGCATCGTAGAAGATGCTGATTTTCGGATTGTCGCGCAGGAGGTCGGAGATGTAGTTGTTCGACTTCTCGATGACGCGGTCGATGGGCTGCATGATGCCGTTCTCAACGGAGTCGTCCTGTGTGCTGAAGTAGATTTTTGCGATGCCCTCGAGCATGATGACGGCATTTTCGTTCTCGTCAAAGCCAGAGGATGTGGCAATGTATCGGCCGAGCATGTTGGCGGTGGCAAGGCGGTCCTGCGTCATCTCCATCGTGGTGTACATGTTGGAAATGAGGTGTGTGCGCGCGATGGTGTCGCAGTCGGCGTCGGAAAGTTCGTCCACACTCTGCTTGCCTATGCCTTTGAGATAGTTGTTCACGGCGTTGTTGTCGGGCACGAAGCAGGTGTAGTGTCCGTAAGTGGAAAGCAGGTCCATAAGGCCGGCCCTCTCTACGATTTGCGTGAACTCGCTGAATTTCTCCGGTCGGTTCTTGAGGTATGAGCTGGCCATCTCACCTGTGAAGGTGTAGAAGTTGTCGGAATCGGGCTCGGCGTTGCACGACGAGACCGATGGCATGAGGATGGCCAACAGGCCAAACAGACTCATTATGTGATAGATTGACTTCTTCATGATGATTGTCTTTTCTTTGTCGTTATGGCTATTCATAGCTGCTGGTGTCTCCACTGCTGAATGCAGGGTTCTGCTTGAGCAGGGTGTTGACTTTCAGCTCTTCGTAGTTGTAGGGCCAGTAAATGGCATCCATTTTAGAGAGTTTGTTGCTGATGAGCGCCGAGCCCGTGGTGACCTTCTGCAGCGCGGCTTGGGACAGCGTGATGGTGTTGCCGTCGCGTTGTGACTTTCTTACAAGGTCGTACCAGCGCTTGCCCTCGAACATGAGTTCACGCTGCCTTTCTCTGAGCACCAGTGTCTCCATCTGCTCCTTGGTCCTGAAGTCACCGGCGACGAGGGTGTCGGTAAGGGCGCTGAGGTTCTGGCAGACAGAGCGTTTGTTCACGGCATTGACCAGCGAGAAAGCTTGGCTGATAATTGGGTCGTTGTAGCTGATGATCTCGGTGTCGCTTCCCTCGCGCAGTTTCTGTGTAAGAGCCTCGGCTTTGAGTAGCATGATGTCGGAGAGACGGTAGATAATCCAGTTGCTGCCGTTGTTGTTCTGGTCCCACCAGTTGTCATATCTAGCCTTGGGGTCTTTGGTGTCGGCGTTGACAGTGGTCTGTCGTGTAGTGTATTTGTTGATGCAGGTTGTCGCACTGCTTGTGTTGCAAGCCTCATACATTCGGGCATCCATCTTGTTGTTCCTGTCGTCGAACACGTTCCTGCCGCTTGTCTTGGCGATGTCTTCGGTGATGAAGTCAGAAGGCTTGAGATATCCCTGATGGCTGTTCATGTGCCCATAAAGCTCGTTGACGGCACTGTTTCTCACCATTGAGGTGTTGTAGTCATCGAAGATGAGCTGGAAAATCACCTCTTTGTTGGTGGGGCTGGTGGCAGATTCGTAGTCCCTTGTAAAGAGATAGTCGAAAGCATTTCCGAAAGTCGAAGAGCTGGAGAGGTCGGTGATGAGCGGGAACCCGTTCAGTCGCAGTTGGTCCTCACCGCTGCTCGAAGAACTGCTCCTTGACTGTCTTTCGATTTCATCGGCGATTTTCTTCTTCGATGCGATGACTAAGTCGGCGTATTTGATGCAGTTGTCGTAGTCCTTCTTCCATAGATACATCTCGCAGAGCATGGCGTGTATGGCATCTTTTGTGATGCGGCCGGTCTGGTAGAGGGGCTTGATGGTGGGATAGCGTTCCACTGCATTGTCCTTGACCGATTCCAGGTCGTAGATGAGTGAGTCGAGCACATTTTCGAAAGGCAATGCTGGCAACATCATCTCCTGGTCGTCGTCGGTGTATGCCACGCGTGAGAAGGGCACATCGCGGAACGTGCGTATGAGATAGAAGTAGCACAAAGAGCGTAGTCCAATCATCTCAGCGATGGTGGCGTTGAGCTCGCTCTCGGTGTATCCGGGGTCGATGGCGGCCACATCGGGTGCATATTTGATGACGGTGTTGCATCGGTTGATGACGGTGTAGAAATCATTCCAGTTGGTGTAAGCGTTTTTCGCGGTGATGTTCTCGTTGAGCAGGTTGAGGAGGCTGGCGTCGTTGGTGGTGTTGGTTCCTGGTGCCACATTCTCGCTTCGAGCCTCTCCCCAGATAATCATGCGCCGAATGCAAGCATCGCTTTGAAGGGCGTAATAGCATCCTGCGACAACGTTGTCGACGTCGGCTTTTTCATTCCAGAAATTCTCCAGCACGACAACTTCGAGCGGGTCAACCTCGAGGAAGTCGGAACAGCCTGTCAGCAGCCCCGCCGATAGTGGCGCAAGTGCTGCGATGAGTACCGCACGCTTGGCTTGATGATATATATGTTGTAGTTTCATAATTCTATAGCTTTATCATTCGTTATAGGTCTCTTAGAATTCCAGTGTGATACTGCCCGTGTAAGAGCGGTTACGTGGTGTCTGTGCATTGTCGGTGGCTGGTGCGTATCCCCACTGTGCGATGTCGGGGTCAACGCCAGAATACTTCGTGATGACAAAGGGGTTGTTGGCACTGGCGTAGAACTGCAGCCTGTTGATGCCGATGTTCTTGAGCCATTTGGCCTTGAACTGGTATGACACCTGAATGTAACCCATACGCAGGTAGCTGCCGTCTTCGACGAAGCGGTCGCTGATAAGCGTGTTGAAGTTGGATTCCGAACCATACATGGCACGTGGGATGGTGGTCACGTCACCCTCCTTGCGCCAACGGTAGTTCACTGCCTGGCTCTGGTTGTCGTTGGTGGTCATGGCTTCTGCACGGAGGCGTGCCATGTTGATAATCTTGTTGCCATAGCGGTAAGTGAACTGTGTCTGTATACGCCATGCTTTGTATCTGAACATGAGACCGAAACCACCATTGAGCTTAGGAAGTGAGCTGCCGAGGTAAACGATGTCGAGCGCGTTGATTTGACCGTCGTGGTTGATGTCCTCATACATGGCGTCGCCACCCGAGAAGCGGTAGTTCTTGCCCGTGCCGTCGTTGGTGTAGTTGTACATCATTCTCACGGCATTCCCCTGTCCGTCGCGGACCAGCTGTCCATCTTCGTTGAAGACGACAGGTGCGGTCTTGCCGCTGTTGATGAATTCCTGCTGCTCCTCCGGGGACATCCTGTTGAAGGTGTTGTAGTTGTACTGATAGACACCTTTGTAGCGGAAACCGTAGATGGCTCCAAGGGGGTTGTTGAGCTGTACGCGCTGGAGGGTCTCTGCGTTGGCGTATCCATAGACCGAGTTATAACCCTTGAGGATGTATTCGTCCATCTCAAGCACCTCGTTGCGGTTGTTACCGAAGTTGACTTTCATGTCGAAAGTGAAATTCCCCTTCTTGATAAGGTCGCGGGTCTGGATGTAGAACTCCCATCCCTGGTTCCTCATCTTTCCGCTGTTGTGGTAAGGTACATCTCTGAAACCGGAGTTGGAGGGGATACGGTAGTTGGACAAGAGCATGTCCGAGGTCGTGTTTCTATACATATCGACGGTGAGCATGAGCTTGTCGTTGAACAGACCGAGCTCAAAACCTAAGTTGAGACCGGTGACGACCTCCCATTTCATGTCTGTCAGTCGTATGTTTCCTGGGTAGATGACGGAAAGGTCGATGTACTGGGTATTGGTGCTTAGGTATTTCGAGGTGTAGAGGTAGTCTTGTCCTGGCGCATTACCTGTGATACTCCAGCTGGGTCGTATCGACAGCATGGAAAGCCATTTGCCCCAGTGCTCCCTGATCCACGGCTCTTCGCTGATAATCCACTTGGCAGATGCCGAGGGGAAGTATCCCCATCTATGTCCCGGTCCGAACTTCGATGTTCCGTCCATGGTGAGGTTGAGGTCGAGGATGTAGCGCTGCTTGAAGGAGTAGTGATTGAGCCACACATAGCGCATGAAGCGTGACTGGTTGTAGCTTGAGCTTTGTCCGGTGAGGATACCGCCTGCTGCGGGGCCTTGGATGCCTCCCGAGGGCAGCTGCCTGTTGCTGGCACTCTGGTAGCTGGAGTAACCTGAGCGGATCTCCATGTTGAGGGTGGTCATGTACTCATGGCTCTTGTTGTGGAAGACGGGGATGAACTGCAGACGGTGTGTCGTACGGAAGTTCACCGCCTTCGTGGAGTTGGAGTTGCTGGTGTTTACCTTGCTGCTCTGGAAGTTCTCGCTGATGAGTTCCTGAGGATAGAAACTGTCGTTGAACTGGTTCTGGATGTTCATGTAGACCGAACCGTACCAAGTCAGTCGGGTGGCATTGAAGTTGGTCGACAGGAAGTCGTAGCTGATGACGAGCTCGGGGTTCATGTCGTACATCCTCTGCTCATTCTTTGCCAGGTGTGCAGAAGCCACAGGGTTGATGTAGTTCTTCTGGTTGCCGTCGAACACTTGTGATGCCGACTGGAGCATGGTGTAGTAGGTGTTGGTGTTCTGGCCTGTCTGTGGGTCTTGCTCGTAGATGCTCATGTTGGGCATCTTCTTCAGTGCGATGTTGAGCAGGTCGTCCGAGTTGCGATAGTTCTGCGTGTAGGTCATCCAGAAGTTGGTCTGCACGTTGATGCGGTCGCTGACACGGTAGTCGAGGCCGACACGTGTGGAGAAGCGGTTGAGCTTCTGCTTGATGATGGTTCCCTTCTCATTGTCGAAGCCACCACTGATGTAGAAACGGGCTTTCTCGCCACCACCGCTGATGGTGACGGAGTGGTTCTGGCGGAGACCCCATTGTGTGACGGCGTCGCGCCAGTCGGTGTTGTTGTTGTACTGCTCGTACTCCGAGAATGTGGGGTCGTAGTTGATTTCCGGGACGTTGGCCGAGGCGTTGTCGTCCTGAGAGGGGTTGAAATAGGCTTCCTTGAGAAGCATGGTGTAGTCATCACCGTTCAGCAGTTTGTAGCCTTCGGGCAGGTAGGTGCCGGTGAGCGATAATTTGTAGGTGATGCGTGGTGGTCCTGGGAGACCGCGCTTGGTGGTGATTTCGATGACACCGTTACCACCCTCGGAGCCATACTTGGCCGATGCGGCGGTGTCTTTCAGGAATCGGATGTCGGCGATGTCCTGCGGGTTGAGGTTGAGCAGGTCGGCGAATTGCTCGTTGTTGGCACTGGCGACGTCGAAGTTGTCGAGGCTGACTTGTCTGACGTTGCCATCGACGACGATGAGCGGGTTGGAGCTGGTGAGGTTCGACATGGACGTGGCACCACGGAGTCGCATTTGCGAGCCGGCACCGAGGTTACCTGAGTTGCCCACAAGGTCGAGTCCTGCGACCTCACCTTGGAGCAGGTCGTCGATAGAGTTTACACCAAGACCTTCATAGTCGGACATGTCGAGTTTCTGCGTGGCATAGGAGAGCTCTCGCTCGGGAATGGGGAGGCCGTTGCCCTTGAGTCGCCTTTTCGATACCACGGTGACTTCCTGCAGCGAAGCAGCCGATTCCAGTTTCACGTTGTAGGTGGTGCGGTCGATAGGCAGAATCTGGGTCTTCATACCCACGTAGGTGAAGCGGATTTTGTTCTTTGGATTCTGGATTTTCATCGTGAAGTTGCCGTCGAGGTCGGTGATGGCACTCTCGATGATACGGCCGTTGGCGTCGATTTCGCAGACTGTGGCTCCGATGAGCGGCTCCTCGTCGTCTGATACTGTGCCGTGAACGGACGTGATCTGTGCCCAGCTGGTGAGGGCTACCGCCTGAAGAAGCGCTGTCAGTATGATGGTTTTCAGTTTTCTCATAGGTTATTTCCTCCTTATCTTTTTAAGTTGCTGTCTCCAAGGAGTCATTTCTGTGGCCTTCAGGCATCCATCGATTTGATGAACGATGGCATCCGAGGTCATGAAGATGGTAGAGTTGTTGCCACCCACACTACCTCTGAACCAGTAGTCGCGGCAAATCTGGTTGTACAGCCCCTCGGTCTTCACCACGTTGTAGGTCTTGCCCGTGTTGTCGGTCACGCGAAGCTGGTTGCCTGAGATGTCGGATGTCAGTGGGTAGAAACGCCCTGTCTCGGGGTTGCGGAGCATGCTCTCGTATATGTTGTTTTCGGTGGAGCCGAATTCCGGTGCCATGCCGATGGCAACGGAGTGGTCCTGTACATGGTAACGGATGAAGTTGACGATGATGTCCTTGATGATTTTCTGGGCTTCGGCGGCAGCTTCCTCTGAGCCCCACACACGCTCGGTCTGCTCCTCATAGTCCTCCCAGGTGGGAAGGAGCCCGTCGTCGATGAGCTTCTGGATGGCGCTGTTGGTGGGGACGTAGACGGTGTAGTTGTAGTTGTCGAAGAGGCGGAAGTTCTTCGAGCCCACATCGGTAAGACCGGCATTGTAGGTCTTGTTGAGAGTGGTGACCATCAACTCGCTGCCGTCGTGGTTGATCAGGTCGAGGAATTTTGAGAACTCCTCGTTGCCGGAGAGAACCATGTGGAGCGAGCGTTGTGCGCTGAGCGGCATGCGCTCGTTGATTTGGTACGACTTACCATTGGTTTTGGTGTAAATCTCGTCATTCTCAACGGCGAGCTGATAGTTGTTGTGCTCGATGTCCCAGCCGCCCGAGAAGGCGAGGCGCCCGTCGGAAGTCCTGGTTACGCGCAGCAGGGTTCCTCCCTTCGACTTGTAGTACTCATGGCCGTCCTCCACGTCGCCCACGATGATGAGCTGGTCGAGGAGTCTTTTCAGACGGTCGCGGATGACGTCATTGGCGACGGTGGCTTGTGTGCGGGCACCTTTGGTGATAACGCCGTTCTCATCGACGGTACAGTTATAGCGTCGTGCCTGGACACGCTGGTCGGCCGACTTGCTCGCGTCATAGTAGAACTCGATGATGGTCGGAGCTTCCATACCCGTAGCGTTCTCCACTTTGCCGTAGAATGCAGGGTCGATGTACCACAGCATGGCGTCGTTGGTGGGCAGCAGGAGGCTGTAACGGGAGTCCATGGAGAGGAGATAGGGGAGGAAGTTGAGCTGGTCGATGGCCCAGTAGATGATGTTCATCGTTGAGGCATGTGCGAGTGCCGGGTAGGCGACAGAGGCATACTCGGCAGGTGAGAACACCTTGTTGACGAGATAGACCACGCCGTTGCAACCCATGAAGCAAGAGTCCACATTCTCCATCTTGATGCCAAGAGGTTCCTTGGCGTCGTTGAGCACATGGTCGAATTTTGAGGGAAGTGCGTCGGTGAAGGTGGGCAACATGTTGACGTTGATGAGTTTGGCGAGTGTGGCGTCGGGGATGCTGTCCCATGAGCCGTACTCGGTCTGCAGGTCGCGTCCTTCGTTTGCCCACCAGTATTCGAGGGCCTCGTCGGAGGGCACAATCATGGCACCGGCATCGTAGTGCAGGTCATAACCCTGCGTGTTGGAGTAGATGTATTGGTTCCATCCAGGGTCGAAGGAGAGCATGGCGGGCACCGTCTCTTCGTTGGGATACCTGTCCACAGCCCTATTGGTATTGGCGGAGCTGCCTGCGGAGCGGCGGCTGTAATAATGCAGTGTGAACACGGAGTCCTCATTGTTGTAGAGGCGGTTGTACTCTCGTGTGGCTGTAGCGTCGTAATAGGGTGCACAGAAACGGTCCAAGAGGTGCGACCATTTCGACATCCTGGGGTGCTGGTTGATGATTTCAGCCATGTTAGGCGATGACTCGATGACGCCATCCACCTTCTGGATGTAACCGTTCTTGCAGGTGACGTCTCTCTCGCTCACGCGCTGCCCGTTGACCCATGCCTCTTTGGTCGATGTGGCCTGGTGGTTGGTCAGCACACTGAGGTCGTTGTCGGAGATGTTGTTGTAGCTCATGAAAGCGGGTAGGAAGTGGATCATGGGCGACGTCGTGGCATCCTTCATGATGGGGATGCTGCGGTTGGCTTCCTTGAATCGTCTCCACGGCTCTGTGTTGGGCATCTCGCTCGGTTTCATGATGTAGACCGAGTCGTAGATAGATAGTGCTGTCTCACGTCGCATGCACATGCCTTCCATAGGAGGTGTTCCGCTCACGTTCGACAGCAGCTCGATAAGGTAGGCATTGTTGATCATCGAGTTGTTGAGCAGCATCTTCTTCTGTGCCAATGATAACTGTCCATAGCTTCTCACCCCCCATGAGTTGTTGGCGAACCATTTGTTGAAGGCTTCGTCGTTGGCGGCGAAAAGCGTTTTTGAACCCGTGTGGCTCAGCACGTCAGTCTGGCCTAAGTCATCGATGAGATGTAGCAAGGTGGTGTAGTTGCCGTCGGTCTGCAACTGCTCGTAGATGGAGTTGCCCAGCCATTCCGGCTGTCCTGTCAGGAGGTATTCATCCTCGCACGACTGCATCGACCAGGCACCCAAGAGCAGTCCACAGCATGCCAGGGCGCATCTTGACATCCGCCACAATGACTTGTGTTCTTGCTTTTTACGTTTCATAGTCTTTTTGTTATTAGGAATTTAGTAGAGATTAATTGCTACGTGAAAACTGCGCGTTGTCATTGCGCTGCCTTTGTTTTCCTTGTTGATAGGTAATATATATAATAAGGTGTGTCCGAAGGAGGCTCTTCCCGGATGGCCATCATCATCCATGAATGATGGTGGCTGTCCGCCGTTTAGTTCTTGTTGGGCATTTTTGGCAGTGGACTTAAATGATATTTCACTACGTTTTTGGAAAACAAGGAACTGGTGGGCGGATTTTGCTCCGCCACCAGTTCCTCTTCAGGTTTCAATTATCTCTGAAGGATAACATGATAGGTTCTTTCAGGTTTTGGTGTCCCAATCTTCAGCTTTTCAGTTACTTGATGGTGACTTTTCTCACGCGGGTTGTGCCGTCGCCGAGGGTCTCACGTACGATGGTGATGCCCTTCTGCAGACCGCTTGTGCGAGCGCCGTCGATGGTGAAGAACTCAGCCTTGACCACATTGCCGATGGCTGCAGTCTCGATGCTCAGTGGGTTGTCGCTCTCGCTGAGGTTGCTGTCCTTGCCATAGTAGAAGAGCTGCCAGTTGGTCCAGATGGTCCAGTCGTCGGTGAGCAGGACGTTCTTCTTCAGACCGATGGTGAGGCGGCCTTCGTCGCCCACTTTCACGATGACGTTGTTGCCAGAGTAGAGTGGGATGTTGGTGTTCGGGTCGCTCGACTGGAAGGCGTCGCCAGCAGTGGTCATGGAGTTGGGCACGGCAAGGAAGTTCTCCTCATTGACATACACCCATCCGTCGCTCAGTGCCTCGTAGACCTGTGCCTGTGAAGACAGGCGGTGGAGAGCCACGCTCACGGTGTCCTCACCAGCGGTAGCATAGAGGAATGCGTTGTTGTTCTGAGTCGGATCCTCGGTGTATGTGCTGTAGTCGTTGGCATAGCCACCAGCACGGTAGAAGCCAGTCAGAGACACTTTGTAGGTACCTGCGGGAAGACCCTGGAGCAGCTGATAGTAGTCGAAGTTGGTGTTGAACTTCTCAGCGTCGGTAGCGGTGGCGTTGATGGCAGCACCTCCGGTCCAGCCTTCGTCGTTGCCGTCAACATACATTGGGTTGACGATGACGGTGGTGCACTCCACGGGAGCAGCATCGCTGGCGGTGTCCATGTTCGTAGGAATACCTAAGCGGTTGATCATCTTGTTGATTTCGTTGATCAGCTCTTCCACCTCGCTGTTGCTGTAGGTGTGGTTGTCAAGACCGGCAGTAATGTCGGAGTTCATGCTTGTAGCCTCGTTGATGACAGCCGAAGATGCGACAGCACTGCGGATGGCGTTGGCGAGTTTCTCATTGGCTGCCTCAAGGGTAGCGAAGAGTTTCTTGGAGTCGTTGACAGCCTCCTGCATGTCGAAGAGCTTGGTGAGGGCTTCGAACATGGCTTTTCCGTCGTCGCCGTTGACCACCTGCTTGGCTTGGTCGATGGCAGTCTGGAGTTCACCCACCACGTCTTTGCCGATGGGTGCGCTGAGCGAGTTCTCGCCATCGATGATGGCCTGCTCAAGCACTGGTCTCACCACGTCGGCACGGAAGCCGCGGTAGGTGAGTTTGAAGTTATCCCAGATGCACCAGCTGTCGCCGTCCTGGTTGGAGACACCCTTGACTCCGATGCGGATAATGTCGCCGTCCTGAGCCACAAGGCCGTAAGCCGACTGTGTGTACATGCCGGCGGAGAATGCGATACCAGCGCTCACCATTCCGTTGGGGAAGTAATAGGTCACACCGTCGTTGTTGTTGAGCTCGCTCGAGAAGTCGGTGCTGCCAGAGCTGTAGAATGACTCATCGGTAATCTGCACGGGGTCGCCGAAGATGTTGGTGAACGGAGTGGTGTTGGCGTTCATGTAGATGAACACTGGGCAGGTCTCCTTGGTGGTGTACTGCTCGCCGTCGAGATACATCTGGTAAGCGGTGCCACGACCACGGCGGTAGAAGCCCTGGACAGATATTTCATACACACCCATGGGTGCATTCTCCACCACCTGGTAGATGTCGAAGCCGGCGTTGTTCCAAGCCTCGTAGCAAAGGTTGTCGGCAGGACCGCCAGTGTTGACGTTGCCACCAGAAGCAGCTTCCTGAGTCCAGCCTTTCTTGCCTTCCTGGAAGTTCGGGTTGACGAGCAGGTTGGTCATGTCGGCACCCTCACCCGGGTGAGTCAGGGCCTCTTTGATCAGATTGTTGACGCGTGCAATCTCAGCCTCGAGCTCCTCGTTGGTAGCAGTAGCTTTCCCAATGAGGTCGCGTGAGTCGAACTCGGCCCATTCAGCCAGCAGTTCGGTGTACATCGGGTCGTAGTTGGGGTCGGAACCGTAGGCCAGAGCCTGGTCCTGAAGGGCGATAATCTCCTTCCAGAGTTCGATGTTCTTGCTGATGTCATCCGAAGCCGATGTGATGGCTCTGATGGCGCTCAGGATCTCATCCTTGGTCTTGGCATTGGCAGCAGCGGCTCTTGCCTCGTTGTAGGCATCCACGTAGGATTGTGTCACCAGGTTGTCGCCCACATTGATTTCCACGAGGTTGCTCAGTGCATCCTGCAGGTAGAGCTGGTAGGCGTCATCGCCATTACCATAGTACTTGAGTGAGAAGTCGTCGAAGATACTCCAGTCGTTGCTGGTGGATGTAGACTTGCGGACACCCACTTTCAGGTTGCCGTCGCTGACGACGACCACCACGGAGTTGTCGTTGCAGTAGCCGGCTTTGAAGAACTCGTCGGCAGCCACCATGTTGTTGGGGATGGCGAAGCTCTCTCCGGTTTCAGCGTCAGTACCCCAGCTCCATGTGCCGGTGGTCATCTGGTCGGTCAGACGGGCGGTGTAGGGCGATGCGATGCTGTTGGTGATGACATCAGTAGCTGTCTCGGCATAGACCTTGGCATAACGCGACTGCTCGTTCTGTGCCTTGAAGTTATCGTAGGCAGGTTGTGCGTCGCCGGCACGGTAGAAGGCATTGACACCGAAGCGATAGACACCCTCGCGCAGCTCGGTGAGCTCCTGGTAGGTGTTGTAGTTCTTGTTGAAGTGCTCTGCATTCTCCTGTGGGTTGTAGGAACCAAAGGCGTCGCCGCTCCATCCTGTGAGGTCGTTACCTGCGAAGGTGGGGTTCTTGATGAAGAGCTTGGTCACATCGACGGGCTTCTCAACGGTGGCGTTGGCATACTCCTCGAGCACCTGCTCTGCCTCGCGCTGCTGGATGGCGTCCTTCACAGCGGTGATGGCGGCGTTGATTTCTTCAAGCGAGCTGTTGGTGTTGTTGTAAACAGCTATCTGGTCTGCCACGTTGGCACCGATGGCCTCGGCCTTGTCCAGCTGGTCCTTAAGCTGCATGGCTGCATCGTACAGATTGCCGTAAGCGAGATATTCCTCGGTGAAGAAGCTCTCGCCATAGGCCTCAGGAACGAGCTTCCAGTCGATGAATGCTCCACCATTCTCGGTGTTGTCGGCTGTCAGAACGGTCGTTGCAGGGTCTGTTGTACGATTGAGGCCCACATAGGCGTTGTTGTTGTTCACATTGGGGTTCAGTGACGAGGGCGAAAGACGGTATACGTTGCCGCCCATGTCCTTGATTTCCCAGAGGTGGTCGGCCTGGCCGTTGTAGTCCACATACATGGCGACGCCGTCCTCAACGAACCACCACCAGAGCCATTGACTCTTGCTCTCGCAGTAGTCGGTCAGGTGATAAGCACCTTCGCTGTCGGATTCGATTCTTACCTTCAAGCCTTTGTGTCCCACACTGGCTTGGGTTCCCCATGCATTGCCTTGCGTGAAGAACATGTTGCTGCCGACGTTGTAGAAATAGTAAGTTTCCCCGTCGACCATGCTTGCGAACTCTGTCGGAGCGGCTGGCTGTGGCCAGACATTCGCGTCAACAGCTCGCGCTGCATTGCTTCCTAAAAGAAGCACTGCACCCAGAACAAGTAGTCTTGTAATTTTCATAAAGGTTAAATTTTAGAATTAGTTAATAATTGCGCAACTGCCGAGGCAGATGCATGTTGAGTAAAAGGTTTTCTTTGCGGTTTGGTGGAATATGCCGCCCGCGCATCAGGCGGCTTGGTGGTCATTAGGTGTCGCGTGAGAATGTTTGTGGAGATGATACTCCTTTCACGCCTTGATAAGGTTGCTCCGTTAGCAATGTGTGAGCATATTGGCTTTGCGTTGCAAAGATAACAAAAAATCTTAAAACTCGCTCGTTTTTTTGAAAAAAAGTTTAATCGCGTGTGTTTTTTACACTTTTAACGTTTTTTTCTCATCCACGCTGTCTCTAAGAAGAGACGTTTTCAAGGTAGGTCCTGCACATTATGCCGTGGCGCTATCCGTCTTTCAATCACCTCATTTCCAACGCCACGGCACCACTTACAGGGGCAGGCAAGGCGACCTCCACCTTGTCGCCCTTCGTCTCAAATCGCAGCGGCTCGCCAGTGGAGAGCAGGTAGATGCGCTGGCTTGCGGATGGACGATGGCCCTGCCAGCTGATGGATGTACGAGCGGTGGTGGAGTCGGCAGGAGCCGAAATGGCAAACAATGAGCGGCCGTCGCGCGACTGAGTGAACCACACGTCGCCATCGCGGCAGGGCGATGTGGGCCTCGTGCCGTAGATGGCCCGGCCATTGGCCTTCAGCCACTGTCCTATGGCCTTCAGCCGCCGCACCGCCTCGGGCTCAATCAGTCCCTCCGGGGTCGGTCCCACGCCGAGGAGAAGGTTGCCGCCCTTTGCCACCACTTCGACCAGGGTGGCCACCACCTGATGGGCGCTCTTCCAATGCGGGCGGCGCACGTACCCCCAGTCGTCGCTCAGCGGTATGCAACTCTCCCAGGGGCAGTCCAGGCGCCTCGGGGGGATGCCTCGTTCTGGCGTCAGGTAGTTCTCATACGGACCGCCTATGGTGCGGTCGACAACGAGCAGGCCGGGCTGCCTGAGGCGTGCCATGCTTGCCAATGACGCAAGGTCAAGGTCCTGGCCGCGGTTGGCGGGATACACCCATCCGCCGTCGAGCCACAGGATGTCGATGGGGCCGTAACCACTCATGATCTCCTCCACCTGGCGGTGGGTGAAGCGCTTGAAACGCTCCCAGCGCTCCGGGTGAAGCGCCACAGGGTAGTTGACGTTGCGACCCTTTCTGGCGTAGGCATCCCACCAGTAGTCCTGCGAATGCCAGTCGGGCTTCGAGAAATAGACACCCGCCATGAAGTGCTCTGCACGGAAGGCATCGAGCACATGGCGCAGCACGTCGCGGCGGCTGTCAGACCTGAAGGCGTGGCGGGCGATGGTGAAGTCGGTCGTCGGGGTGTCCCACATGCAGAAACCGTCGTGATGCTTCGAGGTGAACACCACGTAGCGCATTCCTGCATCACGGCATACACGAGCCCACTGCGAGGGGTCGAAGGCGTTAGGGCAAAAATCGTCGGCAAGTGAGTTGTACCAGTCTGTGTAGGCCGCACATGTCAGCAGCGTGTCGCGGTTAATCCAGTCCTCGTTGCAGATATTCCACGACTCCACGATGCCTGGCACGGAGTAGATGCCCCAGTGCAGCAGGACCCCAAATTTCAGGTCCTGCCATGATGCCAGCTTGTCGCACACAGCTTTTTCCGTGGGCCACTCATATGTGTCGCGTTCCTTGAGGAGGTCGCCCTGCATCACTGCCAGCACTGCTATCGCAGCGATGGCTCCTGAAATCATGCGCATCGTGCTGTTCATTTTTAGACTTTAGACTTTAGACTTTAGACTTTAGACTTTAGACCTTAGACTTTAGACTTTAGACTTTAGACCTTAGACCTTAGACTTTAGACCACCGTTCCCTGCGGTTTCGCCGCAGGTCTTTAGACTTTAGGCTTTAGACCTTAGACTTTAGACTTTAGTTAATGTTGAGGCTTTAGGCCCGGTGCCCGATAAGCATATGTCTAAACTCCCAAACTCCCAAACTCCCAAACTCCTAAAAAAGACTTTTGACAGCAGGAAACCTCGGAACAATCAGGTCAAGCCTGTCTTTTCTGCACAAAGGTATGATTTTTTGTGGTAACACCAAGCGTTTTCCCCAAAAACAGACATTTTCATTCAAAAAATATGTATCTTTGCACCCATGGAGGAAAAGAGCAGGTATTTCATCACGTTCCAGTACGACGGTGCCGCCTATCATGGCTGGCAAGTTCAGCCCAATGGCAACTCGGTGCAGGCTGAGCTGCAGAGGGCGCTGTCGATGCTGCTCAGGATGCCCGTCGAGGTGGTGGGCGCAGGGCGTACAGATGCCGGGGTGCATGCCGCCAAGATGGTGGCACATTTCGACACCTCGGTGGAGCTCGACTGCCAACAGACCGCATACCGGCTCAACAGAATGTTGCCACGCGACATCGCCATCGACTCCATCCACCCCGTCGCCCCCGACATGCATGCACGCTTCAGTGCCATCCGTCGCACCTACCACTACTTCATCCATACCCATAAAGACCCCTTTGCCGACCGGTACTCGTGCTTTCTGCACTATCCGCTCGACTTCGCCTTGATGAACGAGGCGGGGGCGCTGCTCACCAACTACAGCGACTTCGGTGCCTTCTGCAAGAGCCATACCGATGTGAAGACCACACTATGCACCGTCGATGAGGCACGGTGGGAGCAAATCGCCACCCATCGCTACCGCTTCACCATCAGTGCTAACCGGTTCTTGCGGAATATGGTGCGGGCCGTCGTGGGCACCCTGGTCGATGTGGGGAGGCACCGCATCTCGCTCGAGGACTTCTGCGACATCGTCGAGAGCCGGAAACGCATCAACGCAGGCGAGAGCATGCCGGCACATGCCCTCTTCCTGGCCGACATCCAGTATCCCCCGACAGCCCCGGCACAGCTTCCCGGCTCGTCAAATCCAGCGCCATGTGGCTGAACGTGGCTTCTGCCGGATAGGGTAGGGTCGTCGTGCCCTGCCCACTTGCCGCCACGAAATAACGGAAGACGATGGGGGCATCAAAAAACTTTTTCAAAGTCAATTAAACCTTCTCAACCTATAAACGTCAAACCTAAAAAGACTGATTATGTTCCACGAAACCGATACCACAAAAAAGCACCTTGAAAACCCGTTCCGCGTGCCCGAGGGCTATTTCGACACCATCGCCGACAGGGTGATGGAAGCCATACCGCAGAATGAGGTGAAGATGGTGCACCATACCGAGCCTAAAAAGCGCCCGGCATGGAGAGTCTATGCAGCTGCAGCAGCCATTGCCGCAGTCATCTTCGGTGCCGGCATCTATTCCTTCAACAAGACCTCCGACATTGCCACACAACCTGTGCAGGCATCGGCGGAAACATCTTATACCGCCACCGACGACGCTGAATTCGATGCCGTCGCCAACTACATCATGTGCGACGACTATGACCTATATGCCTATCTCTCATCCGAGTAAGTCATGAATATGCTAAAAGTCAGAACCATCTCTCTTGCCATCCTGCTGTCTCTGGTCGCCACCACGATGGTGGCTCAGGACCATCGATTCAACCCCATGAAGTTCAAGGCCGACCTCGAGAGCTTCATCACCGTACAGGCGTGTCTCACACCCGCCGAGGCTGCCAAGTTCTTCCCTCTCTACGACGAGATGAACAACAAGCAGAGACCTCTGTACGGGAAAATCATGGAGCTCAAGATGATGAAGCCCGCTGACGAGGAGGCCTGCCGGAAAGCTATTGCTGAAATCGACAGACTCGAACTGGAAATCAAGCAAATCCAGGCAAACTACCATGCACGGTTCCTCACCGTCATACCGGCAAGCAAGCTCTACGATGTCATCAAGGCCGAGGGTAGATTCCACAGGCAGGCCATGAAGAATGCCGCAAGGCCAAGGCCGAGACCGCCATTCCCGCCAAGACACAGATGAAAAAATATGAATAGGTGTAGGGGCTGTAGGCGCATTGTCTATACCCCCATACCGCTATATCACGTGCGGACATTAAATATAAGATATAAAGACAGAGATTAAGATATTGAGTTGTGAGATTATGAGTTTTCGGAGTGGTCTGAAGTATCAGATTGTTCCGATTTCTCTTTTTATGCCTATAGGAAACCAGCTATAGCAGGAAGATTGGGACACTCGCCTTGCCCCAATCCATAATTATATTTAATTTTTTCAAGTTTTTCCCCCAATTGTTTTCACAAGTCCAAAATTAGTAGTAATTTTACACCTTGAAATGACGCAAAATCGCTCAGAACGCTTAAAAATGCCCTTTTGGGCGATTTCCTTGACTCAACGTATATATCAACTTGACACAACGTAATGGACGAAAATCAAACTTTTGACCAGGACAGGATCATCAGGATCAATATCGAGGACGAGATGAAGAAATCTTACATCGACTACTCGATGTCGGTCATTGTGGCCCGTGCCCTGCCTGATGTAAGAGATGGCTTCAAGCCTGTACACCGTAGAATATTATATGGTATGCTGGGCATAGGCAACACCAGCGACAAACCATACAAGAAATGTGCACGTGTCGTGGGTGAGGTGCTCGGAAAATACCACCCACATGGCGACAGTTCCGTTTATGGCGCTCTCGTTAGAATGGCGCAGGAATGGAACATGAGATACACCCTTGTGGATGGCCAGGGCAACTTCGGCAGCATCGACGGCGACGCTCCCGCTGCCATGCGATACACCGAGTGCCGGCTCTCGAAAATGGGAGAGCATATCATGGACGACCTCGACAAGGACACCGTCGATATGGACAATAACTTCGATGACTCGCTCACTGAGCCATCGGTCATGCCTACAAAGGTCCCCAACCTTCTCGTCAATGGAGGAAACGGCATCGCGGTGGGTATGGCTACGAATATTCCTACACACAACCTCGGAGAAGTCATCGACGGTTGCTGCGCATACATCGACAATCCCGACATCGACACCGAGGGACTGATGCAATATATCAAGGCACCCGATTTCCCAACTGGAGCATATATCTATGGAATCCAGGGCGTGAAAGACGCATACGAGACAGGAAGAGGCCGCATCGTCATGAGAGCAAAGGCAAATATCGAGAGCGATGAGGCACACGACAAAATCGTCGTACACGAAATCCCTTACGGCGTCAACAAAGCACAGCTCATCGAGTATATCGCCGACCTCGTCAAGGAAGGAAAACTCGAGGGAATATCCAATGTGAATGATGAATCGGGAAGACAGGGCATGCGCATCGTCGTGGATGTGAAGAAAGACGCCAACGCCAATGTCATCCTCAACAAACTCTTCAAGATGACTGCATTGCAGAGCTCCTTCTCTGTCAACTGCATCGCCTTGGTAAAGGGAAGGCCCAAACTCCTCTCACTGAAGGAGTGCGTGGGCTATTTCGTCGAGCACAGGCATGAAGTCACCATCCGCAGAACCAAGTTCGAACTGAGAAAAGCCAAGGAGAGGGCCCACATCCTCGCAGGACTCATCATCGCGTGCGACAATATCGACGAGGTGGTGCATATCATCAGAGCTTCTGCTACTCCGTCGGATGCACAGCGCAACCTCGAGAAACGCTTCGCCATCGACGAACTGCAGTCGAAAGCCATCGTCGATATGCGACTCTCGCAGCTCACCAATCTGCGCGTAGAGCAGCTGCATGCCGAATACGAGGAACTCCAGAAGCTTATCGCTTACCTGCAGTCTATCCTCGACGACCCCGAACTGTGCAAGAAAGTGATGAAAGACGAACTGCTCGAGGTGAAAGCCAAATACGGCGACGAGAGAAGGACCGAAATCAAATACTCATCCGAGGAGTTCAACCCGGAGGACTTCTATCCCAACGACCCCGTGGTCATCACACTCAGCCACCTCGGATACATCAAGCGCACACCGCTCAGTGAGTTCAAGGGACAAGCCAGAGGCGGCGTGGGAAGCAAGGGAGCAAGAACAAGGGAGCAGGACTTCACAGAGTTCATCTATCCCGCCACCATGCACAACACCATGCTCTTCTTCACCAGAAAGGGTAAATGCTACTGGCTCAAGTGCTATGAGATACCCGAGGGAGGAAAAGACTCCAAGGGAAGGGCCATACAAAACATGCTCAACATCGAGCCCGGTGATTCCGTCAACGCATTCCTGAGGCTCAGAGGACTTGATGACGAGAATTTCCTCAACACCCACTTCGTGGTCTTCGCCACAAAGAAGGGCATCGTCAAGAAAACTTGCCTCAAGTACTACAGCCATCCGAGGGCCATGGGCGTCAATGCCATCAACATCCTCGAAGGCGATGAGGTGGTCGATGTCAGACTCACCAACGGGCGAAACGAACTGGTGCTCGCCAGCAGAAACGGCAGGGCAGTGAGATTCGCCGAGGGCATCGTCAGAAGCATGGGAAGAGTGGCTACTGGAGTCAGAGGCATGAAACTCGAGGAAGAAGGCGATGAGGTCGTAGGAATGATTGTCATCAACAATGCCGAGCAGGAAACCATCATGGTCGTCAGCGAGAATGGATACGGAAAACGCTCACTCGTCGACGACTACCGGAGAACCAGCAGAGGCGTAAAAGGCGTCAAGACGCTCAACATCACCGAAAGAACCGGAAAACTCGTCGCCATCAAGAACGTCTCCGATGAGCACGACCTCATGATTATCAACAAGAGCGGCATCGCCATCCGCCTATCTGTCGCTGAGTGCAGGGTGCAGGGCAGGGCCACACAGGGCGTGAGGCTCATCAACCTCTCAAAGAAAAATGATGTCATCGCAAGCGTATGCAAAGTCATGGGCGCTGAGCTCGAGGCTTCCGTCGAGCAGACAAGCAGAGCCGAATGGGCACAGAAAAGCGAGAACATCAGAAGAGACAATGAGCCGGACGTCACCGTCGAACATGCATCAGCAGAGCCGGAAGACCTGGATGAGGACACCGTGAAACCTGAAGACCTCGAGGTGGAAGAGCTCGAAGACGAAGACCTCATTCTCGAGGCCGACGACAACGAAGGCGACGACAACGAAGGCGACGACAACGAAACCGACGACAAGGAACAGTGATAGTTAACGATATTTATCAACCTTTATAAAATAATGATTATGAAAAAAATGATGATTGTGGCTTTGATGGCTATCTCCGCCTCAACAGCCTTCGCAGGCGACTCGCCTGCTCTCAAGCAAATCCTGAAGGCCAAATCCTACGACGAAGCCGCAAGCCTGGTCTCGTCAAGCCTCGGACAACTCGCCAGCAGCGCTGAGAAAGCAAGCGCATACAACAAACTCGTGGAGCTCGCCATGCAGAAAGTGTCGAAAGAAACCGATGCCATGGCACAAAATGAGCAGGAAGCCATCCTCAAAACAGGTAAGACGCATCCCGTCGACTCAGTAGGATTCTACACCGCTCTGGGTAACGCCTTCGAAGCTGCATTCGAGTGTGAGAAATACGACCAGATGCCTAATGAAAAAGGTAAGGTAAAACCCAAATTCCATGATTCTAATTCGCAGAAACTCGTCAATATGCGCAACCATCTCATCAATGGTGGTATCTACTACCAGGAAAAGGGCGATTACCCCAAGGCTTACAAATACCTTGCAGCATACGTCGATTCTCACGACGCTGACCTTCTCAAGGAAGCAGTGGCCAAGACACCCGATGAGAACCTCTACAACATCGCATACTACGCTGCAGTATATGCCTACCAGTCGAAGGACATGAAGGGCGTCAAGAAGTATTGCGACATCGCAATGAAAGACGAGAAGTTCGCACAGCAGGCCAACAACCTCAAACTCGCTGTCGAGGCTGAGGGACTGAAGACCCACGAGGACTCTCTCAACTACGTCAAGGAGCTCGAGGAGCAGTTTGCCGGCGATCCCAAAAACGACAACGTCTTCGGCTCGCTCGTCAGCATGTACTCCAGCATGAGGATGAACGATGCGCTCAACGCACTCTTCGACAAGAAACTCGCCATCGACCCCGAAAACTTCGTCGTATGGGCCGTCAAGGGACAGAACGCCATGCAGGACCAGAAACTCGACGAAGCTGTGGAGTTCTTCAAGAAGGCGCTCAAAACACAGCCCGACAACGCACAGGTGCTGACCTATATCGGCGCTTGCCAGCTCGACAGGGCTGCCGAGGCTGAGAACCGCGCTGCCGGCAAGACCGGAAGAGTGCCAAAAGAGGCCATGGACCAAATCAAACCCATCTTCGAGGAGGCTCTCGGATACCTCACAAAGGCTAAGGAACTCGACCCCACAAGGCAGAAGGCCAACTGGGCTTATCCTCTCTACCGCTGCTACTATCAGCTCTATGGCGCCGACGACCCGCGCACACAGGCTGCTGAGGCTGATACAAAGTAATAACATTTTTATTTACAGGGGGTGCACCTAAAGCGAGGAGCACCCCCTCTTCTAAAAACAGCGTGAACGCTGACCGGAAAAGGGAACTCTCAACCCCATTTTAAGGATGAAAAGATTGTTTTTATGCCTGATGGCCATATGCCTTGCCTGCACCACACAAGCACAGAAAAAAAACTCCGCAGCACAGGCACAGAAAAAGGCCATCGACCAAGCACGTACTGCCATCAAAACTGGAAAAAACCTTGACAGGGCGGAAAAACAACTCAATGACCTCATCGCCGATACCGTCAACAACAGCAATGAGAAACTATGGCATGCTTATTGCGATGTCGTCAAGGCACAATACGACCAAGGAAACGAAAAGCTCTATCTGAAACAGCAATACGACACCACGATGCTATTCGCTACTGCAAGGAAACTCTTCCTCGCATACGAAATGCTCGACAGCATCGAGTCTGCTTCTACCAAGAAAGAAGCACCACCCCATAGGCAGAAAAATGCCGAGACATTGCATATCCTGCGCCCCAACCTCTACAATGCCGGGGCATTCCATCTCAAAAGGCGTAATTACCAGCAGTCGTGGGTCTTCTACGACACTTATCTCGACTGCGCTTGGCAGCCGATTTTCAGCGAATATGCATATGCCGAGAACGACACCCTCATGCCCACCGCTGCCTACTGGGCGCTCTACTCGGCCTACCAGACCAAGAACAACGACAATGTACTGAAATACAGGCAACTGGCTGAGCGCGACACAGCACGGCTCGACCAGGTGCTGCAATTGGTGGCAGAAACCATGTTGGCGAAAGGCGATTCGGCCGGCTATGTCGCCACACTCATACGGGGATTCCGCCATCAGCCACAGCACCGATTCTTCTTCCCAAGACTCATCGACTATTACAATGCCAGGGAAATGAGCGACTCGGCCAACGTCTTCATCGACGAGGCGCTCGCAAGCGACAGCACCAACACCCTCTTCCTCTTTGCCAAAAGCACCGCATTGCTCAATGCCGGGAATTATGAGGATTGTGAGAGAATCACCGAAAAACTGCTCGCCATCGACGACAGCATGGCAGAGGCCTATGCCAACATGGGACTTGCCTATTACAATCAAGCCATAGAGGTGGGCAAAACCATCACCAAGCAAAGGAAGAAAAAGAAATGCGTTAACGCTCTCTTCGAGAAAAGTCTTCCCTATATGGAAAAATTCCGACAAATGGCTCCTGGACAGAAAGCCAAATGGCTGCCGGCGCTGTATACCATCTACTTCAGTCTGAATATGGGAAAGGAGTTCGATGAAATCGATAAACTAAGGAAATGACTTCCTGTCGTTCCTACCCGTTCCCATGTCTTTAATACAGCATTTCAGCAGATATATTTCATAATAAAAATATTCAACAAATTGTTTCTTGATAATCTTGTGCGTCGTTGCTTTAAATTGCGGTCTGTTGCCGCACACAGCAAAAAATCATCACGAATATTTGCTCCTTTCAATAAAATGAAGTAACTTCGCACACGATTTTGGAATTACAAGGTCAACAACCATAAATTTTTAAACAACAATCAGATGAAGAAGTACAATTTCAACGCAGGACCATCCATCCTCCCAAGGGAGGTCATCGAGAAGACGGCCCAGCAAATCTTAGACTTCAATGGCAGCGGACTCTCGCTCGCCGAGATCAGCCACAGAGCTAAGGATTTCCAACCCGTGGTCGACGAGGCCGTGGCGCTCATCAAAGAACTACTCCAAGTGCCCGAAGGATATTCGGTCATCTTCCTCGGAGGAGGAGCATCACTCGAGTTCTGTATGATTCCTTACAATTTCCTCATCAAAAAAGCCGCATACCTCAATACCGGCACATGGGCTAAAAAAGCCATGAAAGAGGCAAAACTCTTCGGAGAGGTCGTTGAGGTGGCTTCATCTGCCGACGCCAACTACACCTTCATCCCCAAAGGATGGACTTGCCCGGAGGATGCCGACTACCTGCATATCACAACCAACAATACCATCTACGGAACGGAAATCAGAAAAGACCTCGACCTCAATGTCAGGCTCATCGCCGACATGTCGTCCGACATCTTCAGCCGCCCCATCGACGTAGCCAAGTATGACTGCATCTACGGAGGTGCACAGAAAAACCTCGCCATGGCGGGCGTCACACTCGTCATCGTAAAAGACGACGCACTCGGCAAAGCACCGCGGGCCATCCCGACAATGCTCGACTACCGCACGCATGTCGAGAAAGGCTCGATGTTCAACACACCTCCTGTGGTGCCCATCTACAGCGCACTCGAGACACTCCGCTGGCTCAAGGCCAATGGCGGCGTGGAGGCCATGGACAAACTCGCACACCAGAGAGCTGACATCGTCTATTCTGAAATCGACCGCAACAAACTCTTCCGCGGCACTGTCGTGGAGGAGGGAGACCGCTCGCTCATGAACATCTGCTTCGTCATGGCCGACGAATACAAGGAACTGGAGAAACCCTTCCTCGAGTATGCCACGGCACAGGGAATGGTCGGCATCAAGGGGCACCGCTCCGTCGGAGGATTCAGGGCCAGCTGCTACAACGCACAGACCATCGAGGGCGTCAACGCACTCGTCAAGTGCATGAAAGATTTCGAGGCCGCTCACTGAGCAAAACATCATCTTAAAACGACATCAACACAATGAAAATACTCATCGCAACAGAGAAACCCTTCGCTCCCGTCGCCATCGACGGTATCAGGAAGGAAGTGGAGGCCGCAGGCCACGAGCTCGTGCTCCTCGAGAAATATACCGACAAAGCACAGCTGCTCGAAGCCGTCAAGGATGCCGATGCCATGATTATCCGCTCCGACAAGGTGGACAACGAGGTGTTCGACGCTGCCAAGCAACTCAAAATCGTGGTCAGGGCTGGTGCCGGATACGACAACATCGACCTCGATGCAGCCACCGCCCATGGAGTAGTGGCTGAGAACACACCGGGCCAGAACGCCAATGCCGTGGCTGAGCTCGTCTTCGGACTGCTCGTCTATGCCGTCAGAAGCTTCTACAATGGAAAGGCCGGTTCGGAACTCCTCGGTAAGAAACTCGGAATACTCGCTTTCGGTAACGTGGGACGAAACGTGGCTCGCATCGCTAAGGGATTCGGCATGGATGTCTATGCTTACGACGCTTATTGCCCCGCAGAAGTCATCGAGCAGGCTGGTGTGCACGCCGTTGCCAATCAGGATGAACTCTTCAAAAACTGCGACATCGTGAGCCTCCATATCCCTGCTACGGCAGAGACAAAGCAGAGCATCAACAAGGCCGTCGTGGGGCAGATGAAAAAAGGCGGCATACTCGTCAACACTGCCAGGAAGGAAGTCATCAACGAGCCCGAACTCATCCAGCTCATGACCGAGCGCACCGACCTCAAGTTCGTCACCGACATCATGCCCGATGCCGACGCCGAGTTCGCTGCCTCCGAGGGAAGGTATTTCAGCACGCCGAAGAAAATGGGCGCACAAACAGCCGAGGCCAACATCAACGCCGGCATCGCTGCTGCCAAGCAAATCAACGCCTTCTTCGCCGACGGATGCACACGCTTCCAGGTGAACAAATAGGCCGGCTATCCTAAGGTGGGTTCTATTAATTTTGTCGAGGCGATTTTTGTCTTTTAGACGTGGGCAAAATTAATAGAACACACCTTAAAGGATATAGTCAGAATTAATAGAACACACCCTAATAGAAAGCTAACAGCCATGGCTACCATCAAACCCTTCAAAGGCATACGGCCACCACGCGAACTCGTGGAGAAAGTGGAGTCGAGACCCTACGACGTGCTCAGCTCGGAAGAGGCAAGAGCCGAAGCAGGCGACAATGAGATGAGCCTCTATCATATCATCAAGCCCGAAATCGACTTCGAACCGGGTACCAGCGAGTACGACCCTAAAGTCTATGAGCGTGCAGCTCAGAATTTCAAGAAATTCCAAGAGCGGGGATGGCTCGTCCAGGACAAGGAGGAGCATTACTACATCTATGCCCAGACCATGAACAACCGCACACAATACGGACTCGTGGTCGCTGCATGCGTAGATGACTATATGAAGGGGCGTATCAAAAAGCATGAGCTCACCAGACGTGACAAGGAAGAGGACAGAATGAAGCATGTCAGGGTCAACAATGCCAACATCGAGCCGGTGTTCTTCGCATTCCCCGACAATGAAGTGCTCGACCAGGTCATACGGAAGTATGCTGCTACCGAGCCGGAATACGACTTCGTCGCTCCCATCGATGGCTTCAGACACCAGTTCTGGATAATTTCCGACCATGACGACATCGACCTCATCACAAGGGAATTCGACAAAATGCCTTACCTCTACATCGCCGATGGCCATCACCGCTCAGCGGCGGCCGCTCTCGTCGGGGCTGAGAAACAAAAACTCAACCCCAACCACAAGGGCGACGAGGAGTACAATTATTTCATGGCTGTCTGTTTCCAGGCTTCTCAGCTCACCATCCTTGACTACAACCGTGTCATAGCCGACCTCAACGGACTGACATCTGAGCAGTTCCTTGAGGCGCTCAGCAAGAATTTCACTGTCGAGGACATGGGGACCGACATCTACAAGCCACAGCAGCTTCACGAGTTCTCGCTCTATCTCGACGGACATTGGTTCAGACTGCAGGCAAAGCAGGGCTCTTACGACGACACCAACCCCATCGGCGTGCTCGATGTGGATATCTCGTCGAGACTTATCCTCGATGAGATACTGGGCATAAAAGACCTCAGGTCGAGCAAGCGCATCGACTTCGTGGGTGGACTCAGAGGACTGGGCGAACTGAAAAGAAGGGTTGACAGCGGGGAAATGCGACTCGCACTCGCACTCTATCCCGTCAATATGAAGCAAATCATGGACATCGCCGACACGGGAAACATCATGCCGCCTAAAGCTACATGGTTTGAACCCAAACTACGCTCGGGGCTTGTCATTCACAGCCTGTCATGAGCAGCGACGAATTCCTGACTATCTCTAACCGCGTAGGCGAGGGCTTCTACTCCGAGAAAAGGAGTAAGTTTCTCGCCTACGCGCATCATGTCACTACGGTAGATGAAGTGAAAGACATCGTGGCCTCTTACCGAACGAAGTATTACGACGCACGGCACGTATGCTATGCCTACATGCTCGGGCCGGAGCGAAAGGAGTTCAGGGCCAACGATGATGGGGAGCCTTCCAGCACTGCCGGTAAGCCCATCTTAGGACAAATCAACAGTCAGGGGCTTACCGATATCCTCATCGTCGTCGTCAGGTATTATGGGGGTGTCAACCTCGGAACAGGAGGGCTCATCGTCGCCTACCGCTCGGCTGCTGCCGATGCACTCGCACATTGCCAAGTCGTAAAAAGCATGGTCGAAGAGGTCATCACGTTCGACTATCCATACATCATGATGAACGATGTGATGAGAATCGTAAAAGAACTTGGCCCTCGCATCGTCTCCCAGTCTTTCGACAACACCTGTTCCATCAAGCTCGCCATCAGAAAATCAGAGGCTGAACAACTCTCTCAGCGCCTTTTAAAATTGAAGATCTAAAATTTTAGATTGAAGATTGAAAATTGAAGATTGAAGATTGGAGATTGAAGATTGAAAATTGAAAATTGAAGATTATGTGTAGGGTCTTAGCTCGTCTAAGACCGAATAGCGAATGCCAACTCCCCGCACCGCGGTAGGTTGTGTCGGAGCATTCCCGAACTCCACTTTTGCCAGTAGAAAAGAAATATTATCCCGAAAATTTGGCAGTTTGGATAATTCTTCGTAACTTTGCACCGCAAAATTGAGGAAGGTTGGCAGAGTGATCGATCGCGCTGGACTCGAAATCCGGTATACCCATTGCGGGTATCGGGGGTTTGAATCCCT
>CAMHEL010000007.1 GCA_946184125.1 uncultured Prevotellaceae bacterium | reverse complement strand
AAAATCCTGATATTCAATGCGTCGGGATTGCAAATCCCGACGAACATTACTTTATGAGTATAAGCATTTTAATGCGATTTGCGGATTGAAAATCCTGATATTCAATGCGTCGGGATTGCAAATCCCGACGAACATTACCGAACATTACTTTATTAATATTAGAAATTTTAATGCGATTTTCGGATTGCAAATCCTGATACTCAATGCGTCGGGATTACAAATCCCGACGAACATTAGACGAACATTACTTTCTTTGTCATGTTTCACCTTTTATAATAGAAAGGCAGCATGGGGAGGAGGATGGTGGCGATGGCAGCGGCACATGCCACGGCGAAGAAGCCTCTGTATCCGAAATAATACTGCAGCAGTCCGGTGACAGCCCCAGCAGTGACAGCCGATGCAGCGAGCAGCGCCGTGCAGACGTCGGTATGGGCCGCCATGCCCCTCCCCCGTCCGTACCTGATGACGAAGACGATGAAGCCCACCCCTCCGAAGCCGCTGAGGAATCCCTTTGCCACGAGGCAAAGAGCTATCAGCCACAGGTTTGAAGGCATCTCGTACGCCAGGAAGAGGAGGAGCGCATCGGGCAGCGTCATCGCCAGCGCCATTGGCCAGCGCCAATACCTGAGTCCTCTGAGGGCGAGGCTTCCCCCCACGGCACATCCAGCGAAGAGCGCCATGACCGCCATGGTGCCCAGCACGAAGCCCACCTCCTGGGGCCCGAGCGTGAGTCCTCCGATGCTCCCCGGGTCTCCGAGGAAGAGGAAACTGCCCTTCCACACCATCCACTCATGCCATGGTACGATGACGACGAAGAGCACGAAGGGCCACCTGCGGCTGAGTTGCCACCACAGCGCCCTGTCATTTTTGTTTTTACGCCACGCTTCTTCCAGTGTGGTGCTGTTGTCATCCTTTTCCATTCCCCTCATGGCAATGGCACACGCCACCATGGTGGCCGCCATCAGTGCAGCGAGCACCTCGAGAGCCGTATGCCACGATGCCACCAGTTGCCTTGACATAGTCTCCATGTCGCCCCCCACGATGAGCGTTCCCCCGAGAGCGAGCACGAGAGCCACAGTGACAGCCGCCATGCACACCATCCATCTGCCGTGCCTTCGCCCCACCTTCCATTCGGCGATGATGTCGGCAGCAGCGACGTCGTGGACAGCGGCAGCGAGCGATGCCACGATGAGGCATGCCCACAAAGCCACCTTGCTGACTCCGAGGGACATAGCCACCCCGATTATCGCCGCCACGAACAGCACCTGCGCGACGATGGCCACCCATTTCCGGCTTCCCATTGCCATCACGCAGGGTCGCAGCAGTCCTCTGAGTGCGAAGGGTGCCACGAGCATCGAGGTGCTGAAAGTCGCCCATGTGTTTCCCATTCCGAGGCGCTTGAACATCACCATGATGACGAGCGATAGTGTCGCCACCATCATGGCCCTTGCCATGCATAGCAGGGGCACCCTCCAGGGCATGGTGCAGCCAGCACCATTCGAAGGTTTTCGGGGACTATTCGTGGATGTCATTGAACGTCTTTTTTTCCGAACTGCGGGTCAATCTTGATGAAAGCCGCGACAACGAAGGTGATGATACAAAGGAACATGACAACGATGAAGAACGTCTGGTAGCCCACCGCGTCCTTAATCCATCCCGACATCATGCCTGGCAGCATCAGTCCAAGATAAGACAATCCGGTACAGATGGAATAATGAGAAGTTTTGAACTCACCCTGGCTATAATAGAGCATGTAGAGTGTGAGTGCAGTGAATCCCAGTCCGTAGCCAAACTGCTCGATGAAGAGACAAGTACTGACGAGCAACAGACTGCTGGGCTGTACGAAGCTGAGATACACATAGACGATGTCGGGCAGAGTGATGGCGCAGACAAAGGGCCACAGCCACCGTTTCAGTCCGTCGCGGCTCGCCAGCATGCCGCCCACGATTCCACCCAGGAGCAGTCCGATAAGTCCGACGGTTCCATAAGCCAATCCAAAAGCCTCCTTGGTGAGCCCCAGTCCTCCTTCCTCAATCGGCCGCAGCAGGAAAGTGCTGGCCATTTTCGTCAGCATGGCCTCCGGGAAGCGATAGAACAACAAGAAGAGCAGCACGAAGACAATCTGCTTAACAGGCACTTTGGTGAAGAAAGAGGAAAGCATCTGCCACAATCCGCGTGCCACATCGCGTGCCGTGAGCCCATCATTCTTCCTGTCAACAGGATTGGGCATGGCGAAACGGTGATAGAGCCAGATGGCGATGAAAATAACGGAGAGTCCGAAGAAGATGAGGCTCCACGTAAATGCCTTACTATCAGGGAACAGCACCTGCAGCCGTCCTGCGACCCACACCAGCACGCCCTGTCCGAAGATGACGGCGATGCGGTAGAAGGTGTTTCGTATACCCACGAACCACGACTGGTCATGGCTGTCGAGATCGAGCATGTAGAAGCCATCGGCAGCGATGTCATGAGTGGCACTTGAAAAGGCCATGAGGAAGAAGAAGAACATGGTGCCCTGGAACCAGAATGCGGTGTTCACCGTAAATGCCACTCCGGCAAAAGCCGCACCCAAGAGCAGTTGCATGGTAAGCACCCACCAGCGCTTGGTCTTGAACAAATCGACAAATGGGCTCCATAACGGTTTGATGACCCACGGCAGTCCCAGCCAACTGGTATACAGGGCTATTTGGGTGTCGGTCATGCCCATTTCCATATACATCACAACCGCCACTGTCATAACCACGACATTGGGCAGTCCCTCAGCGAAATACAATGTGGGAATCCATGCCCACGGAGAACTTTTAGAATTCATAATTCATAATGCATAATTCATAATTATAGAGGGAGGAGAGAGGGGTTTTTATAGGAGATTCTAGGAAATTCTAGGGGATTCTAGGGGATTCTAGGACTTTCTAGGGGATTCTAGGAAATACTAGGGGATTCTAGGGGATTCTAGGACTCTCTAGGGTTTTCTAGGGCCTTAAACCTCAAATCTCAAACCTCAAACCTCAAATCATCATCTATTTATACAGCTTGGTGATATCGGCAGAGCGGTAGTAGTGGAGGAGGATATCGTCGTAGGCGTATCCTTGTTTGCCCATGACGGCTGCGCCCACCTGGCACAGTCCCACTCCATGCCCCCACCCCGCTCCTTGCAGGATGAATCGTTCGGGCAGTTCCCCTTTCTTGCCTTTGGTGTCGATGACGAAAGCCGAACTGAGCAGGTGCGTGTCGCTCAGTACCCGTCGTATCTCGAGTTCCTTTCCGATGGTTAGCGTGCGCTCGGTGCCCACGATTCTCAGTTTCGAGAGGCGCCCGCTTCTTCCCCTCTCCACGGGTTCGAGAGCTTTGATGCCTCCGAAGTCCACCTTGAGTTTCTCGGCGATGAGCTTTGCGATTTCCTCCTGGGTGTATTCCACGCTCCAGCGGTAGAAGTCGTGCAGTTCGGTGTCGTAGTCGTTGAGCACCTGCGTGAGCACTTTACGTTCGGTGGTGTCGCAGTAAGCCTTTGGCCGACGTAGTATCCACCGGCGTGCGTTCTGCTCCACGCGCAGGTCGGGCAGTTGTCCGTCGTCGCTGTCGGCCACCGCCCTGAGATAAGGTTTGGGTATGTTGTCCCAGCAGTACTGGAACTCCTCAGTGACCCCTCCGCAGCATTTGCTGAATCGGGCGTCGCAGATGTCGCCTTCATAGGTGAGCACCAGCCCTCTTGTCTCTCTCACCGCCTGTGCGACCTGAGGCATGGAAGCTTTTGTGACCCCCTGGTATCTCTGGCAATGGTCGTCGGCGCAAACATCGAAGATGGTGTGGTCCTCACGGTCATACCATCTGATGATTTCATCGTCTTTTTTAATGAAAGAGAAGAAGCTGTCGCCCCCCTTGCTCAGTTTTTGTCGCCGTGCCATCTGTGCGAGCAGCCATGAGCGCGAGATGACGGCATGAGCCTTGAGCAGTTCCACCGAAGCCGTAGCCTTCATCTCACTTGAGATGACGCTGGTGAGGTAATCCTCGACATGCACCATGTTGATGGCGCATATCTTGTCGGCCTCCACGACGAGCCTCAGTGCCCCTGGGAAGGTCTGCGTCTCTTTGCGTTCCCAGTGGAAATTGATGCCTATGGTGACATCCGATATGGAGAACGTGGCGTCGTCGGTCTTTGGTGTGAAGACCAGTTCGCGGTACTGCCGTCCCCGCCATAGTATGGCCCCTTCGCAGAACTCCACGCACTGTTCACCCTCTATGGTCTCACCTTTTGCGGCAAAACTCTTGTTGAGTGTGAAGCAAATCTTGCTTGCGCTCACGATGCCCACTGCCACCGAGGGTTCTGCGTCGAGCGTAGGTGTTGGCGGAGCCTTTGGAGCGCCCTCGAGCGCTTTGGCGACGGCCGCCATGTCGTCGTCGCCTATGGTCACCTCTCGGAGGATACTGATGGCCATGTCCGCATCGATACGTTCGAAGTCCTCCTTCCGTGGTGTGACGATGAGTCCCGCCATGTCGAGCGCCCCCGGGCTGACCATCATCTGCTGTTGTCCTTCGAGGTAATAGCAGTCGGGCCTGTGTTTCTTTCTTGGGAAGACGACACAGAGCATGCTGTCGTCCTGCCTCCACGCCACGATGTTGAGCATTGGTTCCTCTCCCTTTCCTCGTTCCGTCTGCTCCACCCACCTGTCGAGGGTGGCATAGAGCCTTCGGAAGAGTTGTTCGCCCCCCTCCTTTCCTTTGCTTCTTATGAGCAGAGCATGGCAAGGATAGTCGTTGATGACGAATAGCCCCTCATTGGCATTGAGCATGGTGAGCGGTTTCAGGTTTCGTGAGAGTCTCAGCCAAGCCGCCTGCAAGGGCAGCACCCCTGTGGTGCCTGCCTGGAGGTGCAGGTGGTCGGGCGCCGATGCGCCGCACCTTGGTCCGTTGTAGAACACGGTGAGGTCGTGGTATCTTTCGAGGAGTCTGTAGATTTCGTAGAAGGTGTCGCGTATGAGTTGTGGTTGGTGCTTCCTTGCCACGATGGTGTAGTGTGTAGGCAGTATGGGGAAGGGGTTGACCAGGATGTCGAGTTTGTTGTCGAACGCCTTGACGGCCTGCTGTTCGGGTCTGTTGCGCTCGCAGAGGAAGCACGGCCTCTCGGCGAGGGTCTTCGGGTCCATTTTCGCCCCTGTTGAGCGTATTCGAGCGGGGTTCCACTGCACGCTGAGGTCCATTGTTCCGCTGCCGTGGTGCAGTTGTCGCAGTTGCACGTCGTGTAGGTCACGGTAGTGCTGTCTTGCATCGCTCCACCGCTCGAGCTGCCTGTTGAAGAACCGCTGTAGCGACAGTTCCCCCTCGTTGTCGTTGGCGGAACTTGCCAACCTCCTCCGCGCCGCGATTTCGAGCGTACGCAGTTGGTCTTTGTATCGGTTGTTGGCATTCACCTTGTCGATGCTTAGTGCCGCGTCGCTGTTTCCTCCCCATCTGCGGCAGAGGTATAGCTCATTGTAGATGCGCCCTATGCGGTATCGTCGGCTGAAAGCCAGTCCGAGAGCATAGTCCTCTCCATAGCTGGTATTTGGGAAGAGGATTTGCCGGAGCAGTGGTGTGAAGAAGGCCCTTGGTGCCCCCAGTCCGTTGATGCGCAGTGCATTGTTGCAGCCATTGCTGTCGGTCCACTCCTTATGGTCGATGAGTCCAGGCGGGAGGGTGTTGAGGTCGAAGTCGCACATACGGTATGAGCCAACAATCATGGCAGCATGTTGCTGGTAGAAGGCGTCGACCACCTGCTGCAGAGTGCTGTCGGAGGAATAGAGGTCGTCGCTGTCGAGCTGCACGGCGAACCGCCCGCACCGGTCGTCGATGATGGCTGTGTTCCAGCATCCCCCGATGCCCAAGTCGTTGCGTTCGGGGATGATATGGATGAGTCTTGGGTCGTCGTACTGTCTGAGTAGCTGTGTGGTGTTGTCGGTGGAATGGTTGTCGACAACGATGACGTTGAATTTGAAGTTTGTTCGCTGCGAGAGAGCAGAGTCTACGGCGTCGCAGATGGTTCGCTCTCGGTTGAAGACAGGTATGACGACCGATGCCTCGACGTCGAACTGCTGTTCGGCGAAGTCGGGTTCTGCATAGTTATTGGTATCGACGAGTGCTCCGAGCAGTCTGAGGTGGTTGGTGGCAGCCTGCTCCATCTCCACCTGCACCTCTCTGTTGCGCGGGTTGACATAGTCGAACTGCTTTTCGCCGCTGGCTCTGAGGTCAAGTTCCTGCTCGGTATAGAGGTATTCCCCGAGGTGCAGGAGTTGTCCTTGCCTGCTGACGAATAGCCGGAGGTCATATAGTCCGGCATATTGATATTCGGGCATGTTTTCCTGTCGTGCGTAGTCGTGGATCATGTCGGCACGTATGAGGAGCATCGACCCGAAATCGAAGTCATCGCGTATGCTGCCCTCCTGGTAGTCGATGACGGGATGTCGCACCACCGTGCCTTGCTCTACGGAATAGTGGTCGGCATAGACGAAAGGTGCTCCTGAGTCGGTGGCGACTCGTAGCAAGCGCTGTGTGGCACCCAGTCCGAGTGTGATGGGTGTCGCCTTGGTGAACAACATGACGTAGTCGGCTGTGGTGCACTGCTCGATGGCGAGCATGGCTTCGACCGACAGTCTGTGTGACACAGGTACGAGCGTACACCCTTCGGGGCACTCGCTCACATCCCCCATCTCTGGGTTGACCAGCAAATGGATATGTCTGATGCAACTATCTGCACGCAACTGATTCACAGTAAGTTGGACTGCCCCCAAGTCATCGCAGACCAGGAAGCAGTCTATCATTCCTCTTGTCATCTTCATCTTACTATTATTGTTTTATGCGCAAAAATACGAAAAAAGGAGGATTTCAGAGCGGTTTTGGGAAGAAAAATGCAATGCAAAACTAATTCATAATTCATAATTCATAATTCATAATTGAAGTTTTCCACGCCTGGGGATAATATTTTCATCGTAGTCAACAGTCAATGATAGATAGAACACAGAAATTCATTTCGAAAGTCATCCTCCGTGCCAAACAAACAAGGGTCAATCAAGGGGACAGGGCCTTGACGGAATTATGAATTATGCATTATGAATTATGAATTTTCAATTGGCGTCAGCGGTTTGTAATCTTCTTCTAGGAAAATGGGGGCATCATGAAAGGTGCAAAAGATTGAGATTCAAAGGCTTTTGCCCCGTCTGGGCGATTGATTTGCGCATGTATTAAAACCCAGGGCGTTGCCCTGGGCTGAGAGCAGGTTGCCCCGTTGGGGCGCCGTTGGTGCGGAGGGATTATCTTCGAAAGTTTTTTACTATTGAGTCCACTTTAAAAAGTGGACAAAGAGCGACAGGCGAGACTCACGCACCTATACCATTTAATGAGAGATAATGATAGATGGATTAAATGACTCTAAAAATCAATAAGTTACAGACCCCACCCCCAACCCCTCCCCTTGATGGGAGGGGAGTGCCTAACGGCTCTCGGCAAAGAATTCGGACTTTTTAAAGTGGGCTCACTATTGAAATTGCCAAACTAATTTTGAACACCTACTTATCTGCGGTGAAACCGCAGCATACGGAGAAAGCAAAAAAAACGAAGAAACAAAAAAGGGAGGAGGAAACAAAAAAGCGGAGAAACCGCAGCATGCGGAGAAAGCAAAAAAGGGGGAGGAGGCAAAAAAGGGGGGGAGGAAGGCGTGAGTCAATCATTCACAAGTACTTTTTTCAGGTCTGCGGCGAAGATGGCAGAGTAAGCCCTTGCTCCACGGTCGTTGAGGTGGTTGGGGTCTCTGAAGTATTCGGGGTGGTCGAGGAAGAGGCCTGGTGTGTGATAGTCGAGGAAGGGGATATTCTCCTTTTTTGCGAACTCCCTCATAGGAGTGTACAAGGCGCTGCTCACCCTGCAGTAAAAGGGTGAGATGGTGAAGACGATTTTGCACCCCTCGCGCCGGCACAAATCAGTGAATCGTTTCAGGTACAGCATTTTCTGCGGGTCGGGTCTTAGTGCAGCATCAACGTAATTGAGCTTGCCCAGTCTTACATTGTTTTTTGCTGCCGGCACATAGCCATGCTCTTCGTTTTCCTGTCTGTTGACGAAGAGTCCTGCGATATTCGACACCGCCTTGGCATTGTATCGGTAGAGATGCGACAGTTTGTATTTCCAATAGCTTCCGCCGAGCATGAAGAGAGAATCGGCGCTGTCGCTGTATCCGAAATAGGGTGCGTAGTAAGCCAGTTTTGTGAAGGGTGCCGCTTGGTGCATGACGTCGAGGTTCATCAGTTCGAGGCACACCACTTTGGGTCGGTGACGCTTGAGGATGAGGCACAGCGACATGTAATGTGAATAGATATTTTCCGACCCCCTTATGCCACAATTATATACACTCATGCCTATGGAATCGGCGATGATGGATGGCACATAGTGGTGATGGCACCTTGATGCTCCAATCATCACCACATCCTCGCACACCTGCTCGCTGATGTATCTGAACTTCGGTGCGAGGATATCCTGCGTGTGTCTGTTGACCCAGTGCATCGCCATTCCCCCTATACGGTCGATGGCGAACAGTCCGACGAGGACGACCAACAAGCTGAGAAAGACTTTCTTCATCGTTTCATGCCTAAAGGGTTATCAGAACTGGAAATAGATGAACTGTGCCCCATCGAGCACTCCAAAGAGGAGGAGATAAGCCGCTCCAAGGATGAGGAAGATGTGCTGTGCGAGCCACAGTTTTTTGCCAGAGAGCCTTGCATGGAGCCCCCTCTCCTCGCCTATCTCCTTGGCCAGGACGATGCCGATGGCCATGGCAATCTGCATGAACAGCGCGTATTTGGGCATAGGCATGGCCAAATGGGTGAAGATACCAGTGAAAATCGTCATGGCATCGTCCAGGCTGTCGGCCCGGAAAAGAATCCACGCCATGCTCACGAGGAGGAAAGTGACAGCCCAGTGCAGGCATCTGCCCATCGGGCTATACGTCTTTCTGCCGATGTGCAAGGCCTTCTCCCCGCAGAGCAGCACGCCATGCAGCGCCCCCCAGCAGAGGAAAGTCCAGTTGGCCCCATGCCACATCCCACTGAGAACGAAGGTGACGAGCAGGTTGAAATAGTTGCGCCATCGTGGCACCCGGTTGCCCCCCAGGGGTATATAGACATAGTCCTTGAACCATGTGGAGAGCGAGATATGCCATCGGTGCCAGAACTCCCCCACGGAGCATGCGAAGTAGGGCCTTCGGAAATTCTCCATCAGCCTGAACCCCATCACCCTTGCCGCGCCGATGGCGATGAGCGAGTATCCGGCGAAGTCGCCATAAATCTGGAAGGGGAAGAGCAGTACGGCGACGAGATAACTACCGCCCGTGTGCCTTGGCAAATGGTTATACACCATATCGACGAAGAGGCCGCAACTGTCGGCCATGGCCAGTTTGAGGAAGTATCCCCACATCATCATGCACACGCCCGCCAATGCCCTGTCGTAGTCGAAGCGGTGCTGTTCGCGGAACTGCGGCAGCAGATGTGTAGAGCGCTCTATGGGTCCTGCCACCAACTGTGGGAAGAACGCCACGAAGAGGGCGTATGTGGGGAAGTCGCGCTCCGCCGGTGTCGTCCTGCGGAAGACATCCACCGTGTAGCCTATTGCCTGGAAGGTGTAGAACGAGATGCCCACGGGCAGCAGCCATCTCATCCTTGGCATCGTCATCGTCCATCCGCATCCACGCAGCAGTTCCTCGATGTTTGAAGCCAGGAAGCTGTAGTATTTGAAGAGCAGGAGAACCGTCAGGCAGAGCACGATGGCAGCGACGAGGCACCCCCGCCTGGCACGCTGCAGTTGGAAGCGGCTGATGCCAAGTGCCGCGAAATAAGTCACCACCGTGGTGGCCAGCAACAGCAGTGCATAGACAGGTTCCCAGCTCATATAGAAGTAATAGCTGGCCAACAACAGCCATACGTTCCTCGCCCTCAGCCATGATGCGGGAATACAATAGTAAATCGCGCACACGACGGGGAAGAACAGCAGGAAGGCGATGGAGTTGAACAGCATACTTCTTCGGCAGATGGGATTTGCTATATATTTTTATTCAGCCGTGAGGTGCTTGGGAAGCCCCTTCACGGCTGAACAAAACGCATTCAAATCTCTTTTTTTATTTGAACAGGTGTGGGATGAATTCCTTGAGTCCGCGTCTCCAGGTGAGCCACTCGTGAGCGGTCCCTTTCGATTCATTGGCATCGACCTTGACGCCCAGTTCACGCAGCGCTTTCACGATGTCGCCACTCTTGATGAAATCGTCGGAGCCCCAGTTCATATACATATAATGTATCTTTTTGTTGAACTCGTCGGCATTGGCGAAGACGCCGTTGTATGCTGTCTTCACGTCGAGTCCGAAGATGGCCCCGCTGAAGGTGCCGAGCCATGCGAACTTGTCGAGGTTGTTCAGCACCACATCGAAAGTCTGGTGTCCGCCCCACGACAGTCCGGCCATGGCCCGGTTGTCGCGGTCGGTCTTCGTTCTGAAGTTGGCATCGATGTAAGGGATGAGGTCGTTGAGCAGAACGGGATAGAACGATGCTCCATACTGGCTCTCTCCCTGTCGGTTGCTGCCTCCACCTGCGAAGTTGAATGGTGCCTTGATGTCGCCGCTTTCCATAACGACAATCATGGGGACGGCCTCTCCACTGGCGATGGCGTTGTCCATGATGTGCTGCATGTGTCCCTGCTTGCTCCATCCCGTCTCATCCTCTCCCATGCCATGCTGCAGGTAGAGTACCGGATAGCGCTTCTTCTTGTATTTCTTCAGTTCATACTCCGCAGGCGTGTAGACCATGGCATGGCGCCATGTGTTCTGCTCCTTGCTGAAGTAATAGATGCTTCGCACCTGTCCGGCAGGTACGCTCTGCTGCGGGCGGTAGTAGTCGCCCTCGGCTCCCTCGGGAATCTCGATGCCGCCCGCCTCGCGGTTGCATCCGAAGAACGTCTCTGTCGCGGGGTCGATGAAGTTCACGCCGCCGATATTCATGAAGTAATAGTGGAAGCCCACGGGCAGCGGGTCGGTGACCGCCAGATGTGCCCCTTTGCCGTCGGGTATCATGTCGTATTTCTTGTTGCAGATGTCGAGCACGACTTTCCTTGCCTGCGGTGCCTCGATGCGGAAGTATGCCCGTCCCTCTTTGTCCACCTTTGGGAACTCGTTGCCCGGCACCGTCGTCTCGGCGATGAAGGCATCAGCCGGCACCTCTATTTTCTTAGGCATGTCGATGTGCGGCCTTACCGGCTCATAGCCGAGGAAGCGTGCCACGGCCTCACCATAGCGGCATCCCAGCTCACGGTAACCGGCGGCATCGAAGTGCAGGCGGTCGGGACCGTTGGTGCAGTCGTCGGAGGAGATGACCTGCGAGGTGTGCAGTGTGAGCGGCAGTTCGTCAATCTGCTTCTTGCATCCTATGCAGACGCCCTTGCCACCGGCCTGCACGATGTTTCCGGCATAGAGATTCACTTCTTCGGGTTTCAGTTTCAGGTCGGCACAGAGGTTGTCGTAGACCTGCTTCACCATGCCAGCCCACTTCGGGTCGCCGGTATTGGTCTCGCCCTGGTGCATGAGGATGCCCTTGATGACGCCGTCTTTCTGTGCCTTCTTGGCGAGCGTGACCAGGCGCTTATAGGGGTTATTGTCATAGGCTTCCAGCATGCCCTTCATCCATCCGGGAGCTCTTTTGACGTAGCTGTCGATGCTGTCGGGCAGGAAGCCCTTGATGTCGATGCCACCGATGGCGACATGGATGACACCAATCTTGATGTTCTCGGGCAGCGATGCCACGAGTGTACGGCCGAACCAGTCGGCGGGTGTCAGGCCGGTGTTGGGACGACAGAGCGGCGGGACGGCCTCACACCACTCCCCCATCTTCCTTCCCCTCTGCGGGTCGTCGACGGCTGGCATGAGGAGGAATCGCGGTCCCGGACTGACCAGGTCCTGTGCCTCGGGGCGTGCATTGCCCTCCATATTGGACTGTCCGAAGCAGAGGAAGATGTAAAAGTTCTCATCTACTGCGGCACTGGCTGTCATGCTGACAATCATCAGAATTGCAATGAATAGTTTTCTCATTTCTAACGAAATTAGGTTTTAGTGAAAGAATAATAAATCAATAATGGTGCAAAGTTAATAAAAACTCTTTTACCTTGACCCATTATTTGCGTTTTTTTGATGAAGACAAGCTATCTCCACGCACCACTGTAGGGTCTTAGCTTGTCTAAGACCGAGAAACGAAAGCCATCCCTGCATCAAAAGGCATCTTGCTTGTGGAATGCGGGAAAAAACGAGAGATAATAGCACGAAGATGAAGCGGTCTTAGACGAGCTAAGACCCTACCTATGAGTTCGGAAGAAATCCTTTTCGAAAGCCAAGATGTAGGAGGTTGGGGATCCGAGCCCGACAAAGATTGCATGGCGATCATGTATGACCGAGCACGACAACCAAGGACCTGACAACTCACAAGGCCATCAGTTGTAATTTGCACTCATGCGTTGTTGTTTCCTTGTCGTAGTCGATGCCTCAAAGGTCAATGCACGTCGATGCCATCAAAGTACAGTTCTGCAATGACGGTGTCGCCATATTTCGAACCGGGATAGACTTCGAGGATTTCGAATTTCAGTGTCCAGTCGGGCTTTGTGTCGTCGTTGTATCCGAGGATGCCGACATCGAAGCACTGGAGGGTGCGGCTGTCCTCCAAGGCGAGGATGGCATAAGGCTGGTTGTTGTACCATAGGCGCAGTTTCTTCACGCGTGAGTTGGCTTTCCAAGCCTCCTCCGACTTGACATGTCCGTTGAGGATTTCCACCGTTGTGATGCGCGGGCATTTCCCCTCGAACGTATAGGTCAGGCTCTCGCCAATGCCCTTGCCCTTTGTGGCCCACACGCTCTCGTGGCTGAAATCGTGTGCATTCTCGCCCTTGTAGTCAAACTTGCTGGTGGGAGGCAGGCAGCTTGACGCTGTGACGCTCTTCACTTCTCCGCCACAGTACCAGCTGCATTTGCCGCTGTACAGGTCGTCGTAGATGGTGATGCCGTCATATTTATTTAGTTCCTCAGAATCATCCCCATATTGGGCGGAGAGTTTTTCCCATTTCTCCACTGAGATTTTCGGCATCGGGATGATGCTTTTGGGCTTGATGACCTTTTCTTGCGCATGAACGGCCACCATTGCAACGATGGTCAAAAGGATAGTGATGATGCTTCTTCTCATAATGCTTGATAGTTTTATTGCTCCGCAAAGATAATGAAAATCGGAATACATTACAAAAAAAAAGCATTTTTTAGCAGACAAATAGAGTTTTTATTCCCATGATGCTGTATTTCAAATCCATTTCGAAAGTCATCGTCCGTGCCAAACAAACAAGGGTCAATCAAGGGGACAGGGCCTTGACGGAATTCTCAAATTCCATCAAAAACCTGTCCCCTGGATTGACCGACCGAATAATTGCGAAAAAAATCGTAATATTATGAATTATGAATTTTCAATTGGCATCAGCGGTTTTTAATCTTCTTACTGGCAAATGGAGGCATTAGGGAATTACAGTTTCCTAACTGATACAGAAAGAGATGTTCACGATAACTGGTTAACAGAGAGAGGATAAAAAAACGCTTCGCTTAAGAAAAAGGTATAAAAAGTATAAAAAGCTGATGGCTCACATGTCAAAACGCTCATGCTTATGAAAAAACACCTTACGGTGTCTCAAAAAGGAAGAAAAAAGTAGTTACCACGAATTGTGTTTTTCAATCACGAATTTGTGAATTTAAGAATTTTATTCAACAAAAGAGAATTTGCAAGAATTGTATGTCGCAAGCGACGGAATTAACCTTGCTACTATGAAATAACCTATTTTTTCTCCCTTTTTGAGCATACCGCAAGGTGTGTTTTTCTCACTTTACCAAGGGTTTAGGGGGATTTTTCTTTTTATTTATTTTTATTCCTTTTTCTTAAGCGTCAGCGGTTTTTAATCTTCTTCGTAGCAAATGGGGATATCAGGAAAGGTGCAAAAGATTGAATATCAAAGGCTTTTGCCCCGTCGGGGCGATTGGTATGCGAATGTATTAAACCCCAGGGCGTTGCCCTGGGCTGAGAGCAGGTTGCCCCGTTGGGGCGCCGTTGGTGCGGAGGGATTATCTTTTGAAAATTGATACCGACTGCACCAATTAAACAGGTGTAAGGTTTTAGGGGGATTTCCTTTTTTTCCCTTTTTATTAAGCGTCAGCGGTTTTTAATCTTCTTCGTAGCAAATGGGGACATTAGGGAATTACAGTTTCCTAACTGATACAGAGAGAGGTTCACAACAACTGGTTAACAGAGAGAGAGGTTCACGACAACTGGTTAACAGAGAGAGGATAAAAAAACGCTTCGCTTAATAAAAAGGAAGAAAAAGGAAGAAAAAGGTGATGGTTCATAGGGAAAACGCGCATGCTTATGAAAAAACACCTTGCGGTGTCTCAAAAAGGAGGAAAAAGGAAGTTAACACGAATTATGTTTTTCTATCACGAATTAGTGAATTTTTGCAGTAAGCGTCTTTATCGTATTCAGCGATTCTTACGCTCAGGTGGATTTGCAATCCACACGCATGGAGTAGAAGCATTTTTAATGCGATTTTCGGATTGAAAATCCTGATATTCAATGCGTCGGGATTGCAAATCCCGACGAACATTACTATCCAGCAATTCTTACGCTTCGGAAAAGACTTTCGGAGTTTTTCGGGTTTTGAAATCCTGTGTTTCTAAAAAAAACAAATGTTGACGAATGAGGGCAATAGTGATGGTTACATTTGAGGTTATTTTGCGTCACAATAGAGAATTCAACCTTATACATGTATAACTTAATTATTAACCTATGAACTATTTCTCTGCATCATGCAAGAGGCTGTGTACCTTTTTGGCAGTAGCCGTTGGCACATGGTTTCTCACTTCCTGCGCAGACACCTACGATGGCAACGAGACGTTTGAGAGCAATGTGAGGAACAGCCAGTTGGCCTCCCCTGCAGAAGGCGACATCCTAATCACGCCCAACACCAATGGCGACAAGATGACCATTTCGTGGCCTGTTGTCCACGGTGCTGGCGGTTATGAGCTTGCCCTTTATGACCTGAGCGATGCGAGCACCCCCCTCGTGAGCCAGACGATAGATGGCTGTTCTCTCACAACCGACCGTGAGGAAGACGTCAACTACCGCCTCACCCTCAAGACGTTAGGCAACAGCAAGTACAATAACACGGATGCGCCATCGGCCACCGAGAAGCTGTTCAACTCGTTTGAGGCTTCGTTTGCCGCCATTCCCGAGTGCGACCTTGCTGAATGGTTTGCCGCGCATCCCCTCCCGTCCGACTCCGTTGGTGTGAACCTCAACTTCGACCTCACCCCCGGTGGCCACTACACCGTAGGTTCGCTGCTTGACTTCGGTGCTTTCACCGTCACCCTTCGCACCAGCAGCAAGACCAACAATGCCGTTGTGACCTACGGCGAGAAAGGCGGTCTTGCCACCTCTGCCGGTTTCAAGGCCAAATACATCACTTTCGAGTGCGGAGCGTCGACTCAGCCCGTCCTGGCCCTGAGCGAGACCCCCAACCCCAACATTCTCGACAGCGACCACAACAACCACTACCAGATTACCGACCCTGTGAGTTTCCTCAACTGCACCATCAACAACGTCAAGCGCTACTTCATGTTCGACAACAAGGTGAAATACTGCGTGAAGGACTTCGTGATGACCAACACACTGGTGAAGTTCACCCCCGACGACAAGATGAGCAGCAGCGCCTATTTCCAGATTTACGATGGTGGCGGTTTCATCAACAACTTCAATGCGACCAACTGCACCTTCTGGGGCGCCAGCGACAACAAGGTTCAGTATTTCATCCGCTACAACAACTCCGGCCGTTGCGACCGTGCCGGCTACACAACCAATTCCATCACGCTGAAGAGCTGCACCTTCTACAACATCGCGAAGGAGGGCCAGATGGCGAACCACAGCGGTTTCGACGGGAGGAACACCTCGAACTACGAGATAACGAACAACATATTCGTCGACTGCGGCAGCGGCCAGGTACCCCGCCGCCTGACGGGTCGCATCAACACCAGTGCCGTGAACATCTTCGGCTACAACACGTACTGGTTTGACGGTGCTCCCGAGACGGAGGGATACTCCACCAACAGCTACGACACCAGCAACAATGCCCTTCAGAGCGACCCCGCCTTTGTAGACCCTGCCAATGGCAACTTCACCCCGACGGGTGCCGAGCAAGTGGCCCGCAAGACCGGCGACCCCCGCTGGTGGTAATAACCCCATCCCCATGTAGAACAAACAACAACACACGATATGAAAAGGAAACACCTCATCAGTTTTTGCATGAGCATGGCCTTGCTGCTTGCCCCCATGTCGGCTCAGGCACAAAACACCACCGTGCGTGGCACCGTGCTCGATGAGACAGGCGAGCCCGTCATCGGAGCCACCATTCAAGTGGCAGGTCAGAAGACCGGCGGCACAGTGACCGACCTCGACGGCAACTACGAACTCAGCGTTCCTGCCGACGCCAAGATTACGGTGAGCTACATCGGCTACCTCACACAGACCGTGAAGCCAGGAGGAGTCATCCGGCTGGCAGAAGACAACCAAAGCCTCGAAGAAGTGGTGGTGGTGGGATACGGCACCCAGAAGATGAAGAACGTGACCGGTGCCGTGGAAACCATCTCACCCAAAGAAATACAAGACCTCTCGGTGGGCAGCCTCGGCGATGCCCTCGTGGGAATGTTCAACGGCGTGAGCGTCAGCGCCAACGGCTATCGTCCTGGCCAGAGCCCCTCGCTCAACATCCGCCAGAGCGACGTCATGGCCCGCTCCACCACCCCCGATGCCACCCGTGGCGGCAGCCCCGACCCCACCCCACTCTATGTCATCGACGGTTTCATCTCCACGGAGACCGCCTTCAACAACCTCGACGTGAGCGAGGTGGAGAGCATCACGGTGCTGAAAGACGCCTCAGCCGCCGTCTACGGTGCACGAGCCGCCTATGGCGTGGTGCTCGTCAAGACGAAGCAGGGCGAGAACAGCGCACCGAAAATCAGCTACTCCGGACAGCTCGGATGGACCGATGCCCTGTACACCCCCAAGATGCTCAGCACCTACGACTACATGAAGGTTTACAACATCATGAGGGCTTCGCGCACCTCGACCATGGAAGACATTGAGGCCCGCACCCAGCTCTTCCAGGCCGACGAGATGGAGGCCGCCCGCAGCCTCAACTACAACCTGCTCGACAAGGAATGGAGCGCAGCCCTCACCCAGCGCCACACCGTGAACATCAATGGCGGCAACGACAAGCTGACCGCCTTTGCCGGCGTGTCGTACTACACCCAGGACGGCAACATCGGCCGTCTGGACTACGACCGCTGGAACTTCCGCGCCGGCATCAATGCCAAGATAGGCCAGCACGTGAAGACAGCACTTCAAGTGAGCGGTGACTGGGGTGAGCGCAACAACTCTACCACGCCTCAGGGCGGCGGCACCGACTACGACTACAAATGGCTGATGACGCACCTGAGATACGTGCCCGACTACGTGGGCGGCTATCCGCTTATCCACAGCGGCATGGAGAACAACAACCCCACGAGCGCCACCCTGCTCTACAACTTCGCCGCCGTGCAGAACCACAGCGACAACGTGCAGAACCAGAACAATAACCTCAACATCAACGGCAGCGTGGAGTTCGACTTCGACTGGATAAAGCCCCTCAAAGGCCTCTCCGCCAAAGTGTCGTACTCCAAGTCGATCAGCAACTCGAAGACCAACACGGTGCAGACCATCCAGGACGTCTACCAGATGCTTGCACGCACGGGCTCGGGCAGTCACCTCTACACCGGTCCCGATGCCGTCTACAATGACAACACGATGGTCGTCAGACGTCTCGTGAGCAACGGCGGCTTGCTCAGCCGCAGCACCGAGAGGAGCGACAGTTATCAGTTTAACTTCACCCTGCAATATGCCCGTCAGTTCGGCCTTCACGACGTGAGCGGCCTCTTCTCATTGGAGAAGACCGAAGCCTGGGGCGAGCCGCTCTATGGCAGCATCACCGACCTCATCGCCTACCAGGACGGACAGTCGAGTTCGGGAACAGGCGACAAGGACGTGTCGTTCAACCGCTCCGAGAGCGGCATGCTCTCGTATGTGGGTCGCTTCAACTACGCTTATGCCAGCAAGTACCTCTTCGAGTTCCTCTTCCGTGCCGACGCCTCCACCAAGTTCGCCCCCAAGAACTACTGGGGCAAATTCCCCTCGGTGAGCGCCGGATGGGTCATCTCCGAGGAGAGCTGGTTCCAGGAGAAAGTGAAATGGGTGGACTTCCTGAAGCTGCGTGCCTCATGGGGCTTGATGGGCCGCGACAACATCCGCGCCTGGCTATGGACCCAGCTCTATGAGCGCAACGCCGCCAAGGGTGCCATCTTCGGCAGCAACGGCATCAACAGCGGCGTGGGCTACGCCCTTGTCATGCCCAAGGCCGGTGTGAACTCCGACGTCCACTGGGACAAGACCTACAAGACGAATATCGGTATCGACGCGCACTTCCTGCGCAACCGCCTGACCTTCGACTTCAACTTCTACTACGACCGCGGCCGTGAGCTCTTCGCCACCCGCACCGGCACATCGCAGTTCCCCACCACCGTCGGCACACAAGCCACACCCGAGAACTACGGCGAGCTCGACGCCTGGGGCTGGGAGCTCAACGTAGGATGGCGCGACAAGATAGGCAAAGACATCAACTACTGGCTGAAGCTCTCCACCGGTTTCAGCGACAACAAGATGCTCAAGACCAATTTCCAGGCCATCCCCGAATACGACGACATGGTCTACGGCGAGCGCACCGACCGCGGCCTGTGGGGCTTCAAGTGTCTCGGCATGTTCCGCAACTACCAGGACATCGAGGAGTATTTCGACCGCTACGGCATCACCGAATACATGGGCATGACAAAGAGCGAGGTGCGCCCCGGAATGCTCATCTACGAGGACCTTCATGGCGACAACAACGGCGACGGCACCTATGGTCCGAAGGACGGCAAGGTGACAGCCGGCAACGACTTCGTCAGGCTCTCGGAATACACGAGCAACCCCTACGGCTGCACGCTCAACCTCGGAGGAAGCTTCAAGAGTTTCTCGCTTCAGGCACAGTTGGGCGCCAGTTGGGGAGCCAAGGTGATGGTCGGCAACGACTACCGCCAGGCAGCCAACAACTATGAGTATGAGAACATGCCCTCTTCGTTCAGCGACATGTTCAACTACGCCGACGTCTACGATGCCTCGGGTAAAATCGTGGCTCCCGCCAACCTGACAGGCAATATGCCGAACATGAGGTACAACAACGTCAATGCCGCCGCCTCATCGTTCTGGCTGATTGACGCCACTGCCGTCACCCTTCGCAACGTCACCGTTGCCTACGCCCTTCCCAAGTCTTGGCTCAAGCCTATCGGAGTGAGCAGCGTCAGACTGAACCTCACCGTTCAGAACGCCATCAACTTCATCAACAACTACCCCGACAAGAGTTGGGCAACGTGGGCCGGCAGCTATGGCCGCTATCCCAACCTGCGCAAATTCACCATGGGTATCAACGTCTCGTTCTAACCTAAAATGAGGATTTCAAGATGAAAAACAAGAATAAGTTTGCAACGGCCCTTGTGCTGACCGCCATGGCCATGGGCATGACATCGTGCAGCGATGACTTTCTGAGAGAGAAGAAGAACTACGGCAACTTCGACCAGACGACTGCCTACAGCGACTACAACGGCGCCCTGGAGCGCGTCAACAACCTCTACTACTGGATGCTGCCCATCTCCGACGGCGGCGACGGCAACGGCACCAACAAGCCCAACGACTGGACTCCCGTGGGCAATCCCGACAAATGGTCGAAGAGCACCGATGAGTACGGCGGGTTCTCCATCTTCGTCAATCCCGAAGAGGAAATCACCTACAATTTCGAGGGCACCAACTTCGACTTCTTCTACGTGGCCAACGATGTCTACAGCCCCTGGGGACACATCCGCAACTGCAACGACGTGATAGAGAACGTGCTGAAGTCGGAGCTCACCGACGAGGAGAAGAACACCCTGCTCGGTCAGGCCTATTTCTTCCGTGCCTATATGTACTACCATCTGGTGACCATCTACGGCGGCGTGCCCATCATCGACCATGTTCAGGACCCGATACTCGGTTCCGATGGCGATGGCTCCGACCTCATCATTCCCCGGCAGACGACCAAAGACTGCGTCGACTTCATTTGCCGTGACTTCGAGAGAGCCGCACAGATGCTCCCTGCAAGGTGGAGCAACGAGGCACAGGACTTCGGGCGCATCACCTCGGGCCTGGCACAGGCCATGCTCGGCAAGATGCTTCTCTACTATGCAAGTCCGGTGTTCAACCGTTCCGATGATGCGAGCCGCTGGGAGGCAGCCTACAAGGCCAACAAAGAGGCGCTGGCGAAGCTTCAGCAGGGCCACTTCGGCCTGGCCTACAGCAACAACGGCGGCGAGAACAACGGTGCCAACTGGGCGAAGATATGGATGGACTACACGGGTAGCGACGGCAGCGTCAATGAGGCAGTCTTCATCACCCTCCACAACACGAAGGACAACGTCTCCGGCCAGCCCGACTACGGCAAGTATAACCGCTGGGAGCACAACATACGTCCGCGCAACACCAATGGCAACGGCGGCTACACGCCGACCGCAGAGATGGTGGACCTCTTCCCCATGTCCGACGGTCTGAAGCCCGGCGAGAGCAGCATCAAATACGACAAGGTCAACTTCTGGCTCAACCGCGACCCCCGTTTCTACCGCACGTTCGCCTTCCCAGGCGTGATGTGGGAGTGGAGCGAAGGCGGCGTGAGCCTCACCGACGCGTCGCTCAACGGCATCATCCCCACCGATGTCTACACCACCGGGAGGAACTATGCCCTGTGGAGCTATATGTGGAACGACAACGAGGACGACCTCGAAAGGGTGAGCACCTCGAACGGCTACTGGGCCGACCTTCTCACCCAGTCCACCGACAAGGCCGGCAGCCACTCCATCTACGTTCGCAAGCGCACCGACGACCTTCACCTGCACTCCACCCCATTCTATGAGTATATCAACAGCCAGAGCAACCCGAAAGGGTTCATGAAGAACGCAGCGCCGCTCATCTCGATGCGCTATGCTGAGGTGCTGCTCAATTTCGCTGAGGCCGCCTGCGGTGCCGGTCATTTCGACGAGGCGCTGAACGCCCTTCAGCAAATCAGGGCGCGTGTGGGCTATACTTCGGACAACAACTTCGGTCTTCCCGCCGGCATCAACGGCGACCGTGCCCGCCTCTTATCAGCCATCCTTTATGAGCGCCAGATAGAGCTGGCCTACGAAGGCAACCGCTATGGCGACATGCACCGCTGGATGCTCTTCGACGGCGGCGAGGGTCAGAGCGCCATCAAGTCCTCGTGGGCCCTCACCGGTTTCGGTGGTAACACCTGCACCTATCTGGGCGTCAAGCCTCTCAACGGCACCAAGCGCCACCAAATCGTGATGTACTGCCTCGATGCGAGCACCACCGACCCCACCGAGGGCAACCGTCCCGAAGCCATCTCGCTCGACGAGGACCTGACCTCGCAGGACGGTGAGTACGCCAACGCCAAGGTGCGCGAGCTGGCAGATTTCTATGAGATTTTCCTCGGACGCAAGGACGTCAATCTCGACGGCAACGATGATGCGCTCACCATCAAATACCGCCCGACTTATTATTTCCTCGGCCTGCGCCAGAACGCCATGCAGACCAACCCCACGCTGCACCAGACTGTGGGTTGGCATGACCTCGGTCGCAACGCCGACGGACTCTTCGACCCACTGTCTGACACATTGCCAGAATAAAGCATAGAAATAGTCAGAAGAATGTGAAACCGCCCTCTCAAGACTGCTGCTCTTGAGAGGGTGGTTTTTTTTCCCGAATAAGCGAGCTTCGAAGAACTAACCGTTGGGCATTGTTTTTATCACGAATTTGAGAATTATTTGATTAGCAAAACTTGTCGCGGCCATTTAGTTCGTTGTCTTTTCTATCACGAATTAGAGAGATTTGACTTCCGCTTCGCACGTCGACCTTTGGTTGTCGAAGACCCACTGACCGAAGGGAGGTAATTTGAGAATTTTATTCAACAAAAGAGAATTTGCAAGAATTGTATGTCGCAAGCGACGGAATTTTCCTTGCTACTATGAACTAACCTATTTTTCTCCCTTTTTGAGCATACCGAAAGGTGTGTTTTTCTCACTTTTCCAAGGGTTTAGGTTTTAGGGGGATTTTTCTTTTTTACCCTTTTTATTAAGCGTCAGCGGTTTTTAATCTTCTTCGTAGCAAATGGAGATATTAGGAACTTACAGTTTCCTATCTGATACAGAGAGAGGTTCACGCCAACTGGTTAACAGAGAGAGGATAAAAAAACGCTTCGCTTAGGAAAAATGTGATTAAGAGAGTGCCAAGCAAGCTTGCTTGCAATTGGCCGAGCGTGAACATTTTATGCAAAAAGGTATAAAAAGTATAAAAAGGTGATGGCTCACCTGACTTCATCATTTTTTAAAAGCATGCTCGTAACTCACTGAAAATCAATAAGTATATTTTTCATTTGGGTGTCGCAGTTTTTTTTGGGGGGTGAAATAGAATCCCATACCCCCTATGAGAAGAAATTGAAATATGCGATTCTCCCAAGAGATGATTTTTATGTGTGGCGCATTGTCGAAGTTTGGAGACGCGACCTCCTACATTTTGACTTTCGAAAAGGATTTCTTTCGAACTCATTGGTAGGGTCTTAGCTTGTCTAAGACCGCTACATCTTCGTGCTATTATCTCTCGATTTTTCTCGCATTCGACAAACAAGATGCCTTTTGATGAGGGGATGGCTTTCGTTTTCGGTCTAAGACCGCTACATCTTCGTGCTATTATCTCTCGATTTTTCTCACATTCGACAAGCAAGATGCTTTAAGAATAAATTCGGACCGATGGGTTTTCGAGTACAATAACAAATAGGCATAAGTAACTGGTTATAAAGCTTTTGCCCTTTCAGGGCGAATGAATGTGCTCGGATTAAAAACCCAGGGCGTTGCCCTGGGCTGAGAGCAGGTTGCCCCGTTGGGGCGCCGTTGCTACAGTGGGATTATTATCGAAAGTAGTTGGATTCGGAAGTATGGGTGGCGCATTGCCGAAGTCAGGAAAAGTATAAAAAGGTGATGGCTCACATGTCAAAACGCTCATGCTTATGAAAAAACACGTTACGGTGTCTCAAAAAGGAAGAAAAAGGTGAACACGCTGAGTTCGAAAGGGAAGATTTCGGAAATGGCTTGCGGAATACAAAAAAGTAGGTAATCAATATGATCTGTTACTATCATCCAATTTTGATTACCTACTTTTCTGTTGCTATCATCTAATTTTGATTACCAACTTATCTGTTGCTATCACCAAATTTTGATTACCTACTTGCTAATTACCGACCACAAGTTTCACGACAATTTGGACATCAGCCACGGATATCATATTGTCTTTGTTTACGTCGGCACAATCAAAATAGAATCCATTAGGTTTTTTCCCTAAGATGTAATCAACGATAAGCATCACGTCGCTGATCGTTATTTGTCCGTCATGGTTGACGTCACCCAGTGCATATATTCCTTTGAAATCCTTCCAATACTGGGCAGCCTTGAATGCTTCCATGCATCCAGCAGGAACATACAGATATGCATTTTTTCGGTATGGGAATGTAGACACATCGATTTTAAGAGGTTTATTGAATCTTACAATCACTTGCTCCTGCTTGCTACAGCCAGAGAATGCGTATTTCCCAATGCTGTCTACACTGGCTGGAATATCGATGGATGTCAGGCTGCTACACTTACCAAACATATAATAACCAATTACTTTAATCGTATTTGGAAGTGTGATGGAAGCCAATTTTTCGCATCCATTGAACATATAGCCGGAGGTGGTTACCTCACTCATATTGAGATTTTCCATTCCTGAAACCGTTGTTAAGGATGCCAAATCGGAGAACCAAGAGTATGTTGATTTAGGCCGTGCGACAGAGAACGAAGAGTCAAATTCAACTTCATTAATGGAAGGATTGTTCTCGACCCAACCAGGCTTGACAGAGCCTTTATTGAGTTTATATCTGTTTCCTTCACGCGACCATGGCATGGCGTCATGATAGAATGTCAACTTATTACCAGATAGATGTGCATAAGACACCTTGTTGCCCTTCAGGAAAAAGATTCCCCTTTTCCAGCCAAAAGTAAGATCTGTTAGATCTGTTTCAAAATCAAATCCTGATGGGGCAGTTATAAAACATGGTGAGCTATAGGAGCCTACATTGGAAAAAGCATAATTATCAAGTTTTGCCATGGAGGCATGTATTGATAATTCTTTCAAAGCTTTGCATCCATAAAATGTATTATTAGCTGAAGTGACATTCGTAATGTCGAAATTACTGAGGTCAAGGCTTGTTAGGGAAGAACAATCTTTAAACATGTAACTTATATTTACGACTTTTGCCATATTGCATTTGCTCAAGTCAATGCTGTTAAGCGCTGAGCAACCACTAAACATGTAGTCCATTCTTGTAGTGTTAGATGTGTTAAGGTTGCTCATGTTGGTTATCTTTGTCAAATTATTCATGCCAAAGAACCATTTATATGTTGAAGTTGGCCTGGCTGCGGAGAACGATGTATCGAACTCCACTTCTGTTACGGAAGCCTTGCTTTCCGACCATTCAGGAGTATTATCCTCTGTATTAAGCTTATAAATCCTTCCTGTACGTGATGCTTGCAATTCGTCATGATAGAAAGTCAATTTGCTTCCAGAGAGGTTGGCGTAGCTCACGATATTACCATTTATAAAGAAGCAACCAGCTTTCCAAAAGAAGTAAGGTCCGGAAGTATAGACGCCGAAATTCAACCCCGAAGGTGCGATGATGGCACATGGGGCAGAAGAAGTTCCCACACCAGTAAAAGCATTATCGTCCGCTTTCGTCATGGTTGAGGATATGAAGAGTTTCTTCAGTGCCTTGCAGTTTCGTAACATGGAAGACGACGATGTGACCTTCGACAAGTCGAACTTGCTAAGGTCGAGTTCGGTGAGTGCCGAGCATCCGTTGAACATGTCGCTCATGTTTGTGGTGTTGGATGTGTTCAGAGCTCCTATGTTGGTTATTTTTGTCAAGATGGTCATTCCTGTGAACCACTGGTACGTGGTTGTCGGCCTTGCTGCTTCGAATGACGCATCAAAAGCGACTTCAGTGACTGATGCACTGTTTGCGCTCCAACCTGGTCTGGCTGTTCCTGTGTTTAGATTATACTTATTACCAGACCTTTTCCATGGTAAAGCGTCATGGAAGAACGACAGTTTGGTGCCAGACAGGAAAGCGTAGCTCACTTTGTTTCCCTCAAGGAAGAAATAGCCGTATTTCCAATTGAAGTAAAGTCCGGTGATGTCAACCCCAAAATTGAATCCCGAAGGTGCTGTAATGGTACAAGGCGCGGACATGGCTCCCACGCCGTCGAAGGCGAGTTCGTTCACTTTAGTCATCGTGGCAGAAATGGACAAGGATTTCATTGCCTTGCAATTTCGCAGCATGTATGATGATGCTGTTACCTTTGACAAGTCAAACTTGCTCAAGTTGAGGCTTGTGAGCGCAGAGCAACCGTCGAACATGTAGCTCATGTTTGTCGTGTTGGATGTGTTCAGATAGCCAATGTTGGTTATTGTTGTCAATTTGGTCATTCCCAAGAACCACTTGTATGTAGTTGTCGGCCTTGCTGCTTGGAATGATGCATCAAAAGCGACCTCAGTGACATCTGCACTTTTTTCACTCCAATCTGGGGTGTTTGTTTCTGTGTTTAGATTATACTTGTTTCCAGACTTTATAGATGGTGAAGCATCATAATAGAACGTCAGTTTGGTGCCAGATAAAAGCGCATAGGTAACCTTGGTATTATTTAAGTAAAAATAGCCGTATTTCCATTTGAAGTATAGTTTATTTGTGTTTACTCCGAAATTAAAGCCAGAAGGTGCCGTTATAGCACATGGATTGGAGGTGGTGCCAACCCCATCGAATGCATTGTCATTCACTTTGGTCATCGTTGCTGGAATGGATATATTTTTCAGAGCCTTGCAATTTCGTATCATGTATGTGGATGACGTGACTTTTGACAAGTTGAATTTGCTCAGGTCGAGGCTTGTTAGTGCAGTGCAAGCATCAAACATGTAATCCATTTTGGTTACGATGGATGTATTGAAAGAGGTCAACGTTACAGTTTTTAGTGCATTACAATTTTGGAACATGTTGCTCATGCTTGTGACCTTGGCTGTGTTGAATTTACTGAGGTCAAGGCTTGTCAAAGACCTGCACACTTCGAACATGCTGCTCATGTCTGTTACATTAGCCGTATTGAAGTTGGCAAGCGTTATAGATTTGAGAGTTTGGCAATTCTTAAACATGTATGACATGTTAGTGACGTTTGTAGTATTGAACTTGCTAAGGTCAAGGTTGGTGAGGCTTTTACATCCATTGAACATTCTTGCCATGTTAGTGACAGCAGACGTGTTCAGGTTTCCCAAATTGGTAATGGTCGTCAGCGCCGACATTCCATCAAACCAATTACTTGTAGAATTTGGTCTTGCACTTGCGAACGAAGCATCGAAAACGACCTTTGTAATGGAAGCCTTGTTTTTTAGTTTGTTTTGGAACGAAGCCACGTCGTACATTGCTTCTGAGGCATGAGCGCTTTTGTTGTTGTTATAGTAGAAAGTGACAGTTTTGCTGTCTGCCGACTGAATAACATATTGACTTGCAGCATTTGGATTAATTCCAATAATTGCTTCTTTGTCATTATTATAATTACGCCCGTCTGGATTGAGTGCAGTCATCGCAAACATGCCGTCTTTCCATCCTCCCCAGCCCCAGTTGAAGTGGTATTTTCCTGTAGTGGCATTGTATCCATCGCATACGAAAAGGTGTCCCCCTGAAGCATCGCTGTATCCACTCATGATTACAGGGCGTTTTGCCGCTATTTCGTTATATATTTTTTCTTCAAAAGCAGACGCAGACATATCTCCGCTATATATGTATGCCATGCCTGAATTATAGAAAAAGTTATCATTCAAAGAGGTATAAATGTCATAAGTTGAAGCATACGAGCTCTTTGGTCCATAGTCCATATTAATAGACTGTCCGCAATATCTCATCAGTTTTGCGACTGCGGCTTTTTGGTTTGCAGTGCTTGGCTTGCTGTTAGCCGTCATGTTATCCCAGTCGAAACTGCTTACGGCTCCGAGTGCTCCAACACTATATTTGTTTGTCTCCGTTGTGTAAGCCGGGAGCGCCCTGCATCCCCTTTTGAATCCATTTTTAGCCCAAAAGCAAAGGACTTGAGCCATAGCAGTAGCTCCGCATCCGGTAAGGCAAGTGGTTCCATTGAAAACGCATTGGTTGTTGTAGGGTGCCTCTTGATTCCATGTAGTAGTTAGCAAGGTTCCGACAGTTGCCCTTGCCTTTCTTGGTGAGTTTGTTTGGGCTGCGTTTGTGCTTTCTGCGGTCAGTCCGTTTTGCCTTGCCCATGCTATTTCCTTGGCGTATCCTTCTATCCACCACTTTGCGTTTGGCGGTAGTGAGTCGAGGTGGAAGGTGCCATTGTCGCTGTAAGCGAGGATGGGTTCTGCTGCGTCATCTCCAGAAGTGAGAACGAATCCTCCCCCCTCCAAGTTGAAGGCGAACATAACAGGTTGTGAAGAGTCAGCGGTGTAGGCCAATGACTTGGGTGCGTCAATGCTACAAGCAAGTTCCATGTTTACATTTCCCTTGACACGTTTCTTACCTATTGATGAAGTGAAGAAATTCAGGGCATTGCCTCGCGCTTTCTCCATGGTGATAGGCGAAGCATTCAACATCGTTGTTACCATTACGAAAAATAACGATAACAGGATTCTAAGGAAGTTAAGTTTTTTCATAGTTATGTTTTTGTGTGTCACCTAATAATTGACAAAAATAAGCATTTTTAGGGAGAAAAACAAGGAAAAGATTGAAAATTGGAGATTGGAGATTGAAAATTGAAAATTGAAGATTGAAGATTGAGAAGTTTATTTGCCATGATGACGGGGTGAAAGAAGAGCATAAGATATTGAATCAAAGGCTTTTGCCCCGTCGGGGCGACAGAATGTATGCCGTATTAAAACCCAGGGCGTTGCCCTGGGCTGAGAGCAGGTTGCCCCGTTGGGGCGCCGTTGGTGCGGAGGGATTATCTTCGAAAGTTTTTTACTATTGAAAATTGATACCGGCTGCACCAATTAAACAGGTGTAAGGTTTTAGGGGGATTTCCTTTTTGACCCTTTCTATTAAGTGTCAGCGGTTTTAAATCTTCTTCCGGGCAAATGGGGGCATCAGGAAGTTACAGTTTCCTAACTGATACAGAGAGAGAGGTTCACGACAACTGGTTAACAGAGAGAGGTTCACGACAACTGGTTAACAGAGAGAGGATTAAAAAACGCTTCGCTTAGGAAAAATGTGATTAAGAGAGTGCCAAGCAACTTGCTTGCAATTGGCCGAGCGTGAACATTTTATGCAAAAAGGTATAAAAAGTATAAAAAGGTGATGGCTCACATGTCAAAACGCTCATGCTTATGAAAAAACACCTTACGGTGTCTCAAAAAGGGAGAAAAAGGTGTAAACGATGAGTTCGAAAGTGCCGACACAGAAGGAATCTTTTCGCAACCAATGAAATTATGAAATGTCGTGCAAACCGAACGCAATGAAACTTGTTTCAATTGCTGAGATGCCGCCGACATTCAAGCGAAGCTTAATTATGCATTATGAATTATATATGTGTGGTGTATTTACACGATGAGTTCGGAGTGACGTATTTCGTGATTAACAGCGGAATAAAAATAAGTAGGTAACCAAAACGATCTGTTGCTACCATCTAATATTATATTAGAAACCATATAAAAATGGCAAAAATGAGTAATTTTATATTAGAAATAATGTAGTTTGAGGAAAATATTGTATTTTTGCATTCGAAACAATATAATTTTTATGGAAAAGACAAAATTATCGGCTGTAGTGAAGGCATTGCGTAAAGAATATGGCCTTACGCAAGAAGAACTTGCCATGAAATCTGGAGTAGGACTATGTTTCGTGCGCAATCTTGAACAAGGAAAGCCAACATTAAGAATGGATAAAGTCAACCAACTTCTCGACCTGTTCAACTACGAACTTACAGCAACCAAGAAGCAATGAGACAAGCAGAGATTTACCGAAAAGGTGTTCTTGCAGGCATCTTGACAGAAGAAGATGGCGAATACCACTTCTGCTATAATGATCAATATCTTGCACGTGAAGATGTTCAGCCTATAAGTTTGACGCTCCCATTACAGAAGGAAATGTTCGTAAGTCCTACACTTTTTCCTTTTTTTGATGGGCTGATACCTGAGGGATGGTTACTGGACGTTGCTCTTCGAAACACCGACATCAGTATTCTTGACCGTATGTCGTTATTACTGTTATGCTGTAAGGAGTGTATAGGTTCAGTCAGTGTTGTTTCAAAACAAGAAGCAGGAGGTGATTTGTAATGTGTAGATGTCTGTACTGCTATCGAGAATTGGAAGGAAGCCAGAAGGACTTTCATCCACATTGTGCTCAAAAAATCTTTGGTACAAAGAATGTTCCCTTGCTGGAATATAAGCATGAAGACCTCGACGAACTGGCCGAGCAAGTAATCCGTGCCCAGACATCGTTGACAGGCGTTCAGCCTAAATTATCACTGAACCTCAATAAGCACGATGGGTGTAGCCGGCTGACTATTGTGGGTCTGTGGGGTGATTATATCTTCAAGCCACAGACAAAGATGTATACACAATTGCCTGAGAACGAGGATTTGACGATGCATCTTGCCGAAGCTGCAAAGATAAAGGTTGTGCCTCACAGCCTTATCCGTATGGCAGACGGAAAGCTTGGCTACATCACAAAGCGCATTGACCGTATCAAAGATGGTGAGAAAATAGATATGGAAGACATGTGCCAACTGACACTGCACCCTACAGAATATAAATACAAAGGTTCGCATGAACAGATAGCAAAAACTATCATGCAATATAGTAGCATTCCCAAACTCGACCTCACGAACTATCTGCAACTGTTACTATTTTGCTTTGTCACAGGAAACAACGACATGCACCTGAAAAATTTTTCACTCTACCGTCCATCAGAAGGTTATCAACTGACACCTGCTTACAATCTCCTCAATGTTGCCATAGCAAATCCCAAGGATAAAGAAGAACTGGCACTTACTCTGTCCGGACGGAAAACCAAGCTGCGCTTGTCTGACTTCCTAAATGCTTCAAAGACAATGGGAATAGAAGAGAATGTGGTATTACGCCTCATCACAAGTCTCCATAAGACTCTTCCTAAGTGGCAGATGCTCATACACAACTCTTTCCTTAGCGAAAACCTGAAGGAAATGTATGAAGAACTCATCATCACCAGATTATCTCGATTGAAGAAATAGTTATTGTGAGCGCCTTTGTCATCGGCTGATGTTACAGCAGAATACACGACGACTGGACAAGGGGATGAAGGGACGAAGAGGACGAACAAACAGCGGCGCCTCCCTGCTGTCGGGGAGGCGCCACGAATAAGTTGGAGGCAGCTGTTAAGCCGCTTGGGTTTAGTTGTTCTCAGGACGCAGCTTGCGCACGGTCTCACCAGCGCGCCACATCTCCATGTTGCGCATGGCCTCGAGCTCTTTCTCCAGTCCTGCGCGGTAGTCCTCCTTCGAGTTGGCATCGATGGAGATTTGAGCCTCGCGCCCTGTCTGCACGGAAAGGTAGAGCCACTCCATAACAGGTTTGATGGCCTCACGGAAGCGTGGTGCCCAGTCGAGAGCTCCTCTCTGCGCAGTAGTAGAGCAGTTGGCATACATCCAGTCCATACCTTTCTGTCCGAAGAGCGGGCCAAGGCTCTGTGTGAGTTCCTCGACTGTCTCGTTGAAGGCTTCCGATGGCGAGTGTCCATGCTCGCGGAGCACCTCATACTGAGCCTCGAGAAGTCCCTCTATGGCCCCCATGAGCGAGCCTCTCTCGCCGGTCAGGTCGGAAGTGGCCTCACGCTCGAATGTGGTTTTGAAAAGATATCCTGCACCGATACCGATACCGAAGGCGATGGTTTTCTCCTCAGCCTTTCCTGTGGCATCCTGATAGACAGCGTAAGAGCAGTTGAGTCCCCTACCCTCGAGGAACATGGTTCGGAGAGAAGTTCCCGAGCCCTTAGGAGCGACGAGTATCACGTCGACATCCTTTGGTGGCACCACCCCCGTACGGTCGTTCCAGTTGATGGCGAATCCATGCGAGTAGTAAAGCGCCTTTCCCGGAGTGAGATGAGGTTTGATGCGGTCCCAGACCTGTATCTGTCCTGCATCAGACAGCAGCATGCATACGATAGTCCCTTTCTCAGCAGCCTCCTCGATGGAGAAGAGCGTTTTTCCCGGCACCCATCCGTCGGCGACAGCTTTCTGGTAAGTTTTTCCCTCACGCTGTCCTACGATGACGTTGAAGCCGTTGTCGCGCAGGTTGCAAGCCTGCCCTGGTCCCTGGATGCCATAGCCAATGATGGCAATGGTCTCGTTTTTCAACACCTCACGAGCTTTCTCCAAAGAGAACTCCTTGCTGGTGACCACTGTCTCGAGTACGCCACCAAAATTCATTTCAGCCATAAAAACGTTTTATTATTTGTTATGTTTGGGCGATAGTCGCCTCTGTTTGTTATTGGATATTAAGCTTAAAGACGCCATGTCCTCTCCCCTCTTGGGGTGTGGGTAGCATAGCCGCCGCAAAGTTACGAATTAAAAGTGAGACGGCAAAATTTCTTTCACTGATTAACGAAAGTGGCGAGGTTTCTGCATATTTCCACATCATCTCCGGTTTCGTTGTCGACTTTAGCCATTCTGAATCTGAAAGTGAGTCCATCGTCGTCGAGTTCCCTGTAGATATGGATGGTATCGCCGATATGTGCCTCCGCCACATAAGCTATTTCGAATCTTTTGAGTCTGTGGCTTGCATACCACTCGAGGTCGAAGAGGTCGAGCACGTGCTCGATGTACTTCACGCTGTTGAGATGACCATTGATATCGATGTCGTTGTATCGAGTCACGAAAGAAGCGACGAGCGGAGCATCGTTGGCGACGTTGACCCTCGACACCTTGTCGATGGGGCATGGTTTGTCGCGCTCCACATAGTCGTTGATGGCACCATCGTTGATTTCCAGCAAGTTGGCAGGCTGCCGTGTGTCGGTGTCGATCATGGCCCAGACGGAGCGCCCATAGCCGAACACTTTTCCCGTCTTGGAGTCGGCCACCTTGAAATTACGCTGTGTGAAGAACCGCATGGCATTCTCCACCCACGTCTCGACATTGAATTGCGTGTACATGGGAGGCATTTCCTCCATCTCAATAGCAAGTCGTGAGAGCACCCACGTCTTGTTGATGGTACCCAGGAATGTCATACCGAACCCCCTGTGCTGTGAGTGGAAGTCGGCAGCATTGAGCAAGTGGTTGCCCAGGTGGCCCATGAAGAGCCTTCGCGAGACATCGCAGTGGAAAGGCTCGGCGAGAAAGGGATAGCACCCCACTTTATCTATTTCCATCCTCGTAATTTTGTTGTTGTTGTTCGAGGAAAGCGCTGACCTCCTCTTCTGTGCTTCTTGTGATGGCGATGCGCCCGCTCCGGGTATATTGCAGCACGCATCCGAACTCGTTGAGTGCCCTGAACATGGACACGATGTCCTCGGTCATGCCACTTTTCATGACAGCGACGTAGGTGGGATTGACCTCCGTGATATTGGCATCGTATCGGCGTATGATGCGCGACACCTCGGGGTTGTCGAGCACCACCTGAGTGGAGAGTTTGTAAAGGCCTGTCTCCCTGATGAAGAGTTGGTCATCGGTATAGAACTTGGCCTTCACCACATCGATTTTCTTTTCTATCTGCTTGGTGATTTTCTCTATCTGGTCGGGTGTGCTCCATGCGGTGATGGTGTATTTGTGCACCCCCTCGATGCTGGAAGCCGAGACATTGAGGCTCTCGATATTGACCTGCCTTCTGGTGAACACGGCAGTAATCTGATTAAGGATACCCGCGATGTTCTCAGAATAGACGAGCAGCGTATAGAATGTTTTCTGCATTTGCAAATAAGTAATCAAATTTATCTGTTACTATCATTCCTGTAGGTGTTTGACTATTATCTTTTTCCGTTCACCTACTTAAGCGTATTGTCGAGTAAGGAAAGTGGTGATGCTGTCAGTCATCAATGCCGAGCATCATCTCATCGACGCTTTTTCCCGGAGGAGTCATGGGCATCACATTGTCTTCTTCCAAGATGGCACATTCCATGAGGAAAGGTCCTTCGGTAGAGAGCATCTCTTGTATGGCCTTGTTGAGGTCGGCCCTATCGGTCACCAGCCGGTACCCGATGTGGTATGCCTGGCAGATGAGTCCATACTTAGGATTGAGCATTCTGGTGAAAGACTTTCTCCTTTCGAAGAACATGTCCTGCCACTGTCTGACATTTCCGAGGAAATTGTTGTTGAGCAGAACCATTTTCACTGGCGACCTCTGCTCCATGATGGTTCCCAGTTCCTGCAGGCTCATCTGCATTCCTCCGTCACCGGTGAAGAGGCAGATGGTGCGATGTGGAGCCCCGAACGTGGCCCCTATGGCAGCGGGCAGTCCGAAGCCCATGGTTCCCAGTCCGCCGCTGCTGACGACAGAGCGTTTTTGTCGGTACTTGAAATATCGGCATGCGAACATCTGGTTTTGTCCGACATCGGTGACGAGGACAGCCTCTCCCTTTGTTGCCTCAGCCACGGCGTTGACCACCTCCCCCATGAGGAGTGGTCCCTGGCTGGGGTGTATGGCCGGTTCGATGACCCTCTGCCGTTCCTGTTCGTCGAGCGGCAAGAATGAAGCCCTCCACTCGCTGTGGTTGGCTTTTCTGAGCAGCCTTGTGATGGCCGGCAAGGTGGTTTTGCAGTCGCCAATGACCGCCACGTCGGTTTTGACGTTCTTATCGATTTCCGACTTGTCGATATCGAGATGAATGACCTTTGCCTGCTTGGCATAGGTGTCGGTACGTCCGGTCACCCTGTCGCTGAACCTCATGCCAATGGCGATAATGACGTCGCACTCCTGCTCCTTCACGTTTGGCGCGAGATTGCCGTGCATGCCGAGCATTCCCACATTCAGCGGATGGTCGGAGGGCAGAGCGGATAGTCCCAGCAAGGTCCTTCCCGCCGGGATGTCGGCTTTCTCGAGCATCTCGATGAGTTCGTTTTGCGCATTTCCCAGTTCCACGCCCTGGCCCACGAGCGCCAGGGGTTTCTTGGCATTGTTGATGATATCCGCCGCCATTCTGATGCTTTGTTCGGAAGGTTTTGGATACGGCACATAGCTTCTGATGAAGTCAACATGCTTCGTTTCCCACTGTGTGGTACATACTTGTGCGTTTTTGGGGAAGTCGAGCACCACGGGTCCAGGTCTTCCGCTTCTTGCGATGAAGAAAGCCCTGCTTACGGCCCATGCCACATCCTCAGGCCGTCTTATCTGATAGCTCCATTTCGAGATGGGCTGTGCTACGCCGACGAGGTCGACCTCCTGGAAGGCGTCGGTTCCGAGAGCCCCTACCCCCACCTGTCCTGCGATGACGACGATGGGTGTGGAGTCCATCATGGCGTCGGCCACTCCCGAGAGGGTATTGGTGGCTCCTGGTCCGCTTGTGACGAGGCAGACTCCCACTTCCCCGCTGACTCTGGCATATCCCTCGGCGGCATGGGCTGCCGCCTGTTCGTGCCTGACAAGGATGTGTTTGAACACAGGGTTGTCGCCGTAGGTGTAGTCGTAGAGGGCATCATAGACAGGCATGATGGCGCCCCCGGGATAGCCGAAGATGGTAGTCACCCCCTCATCGCGCAAAGCACGCATGAGGGCCTCGGCACCGGTGATTGTCTCATTCATTGATTATCTTGTTGGTTTTTTGACAATTTGAACTTAGTCTTCGATGATTCTCACGCCCCCCTTGTCGGCCGAGCTTACGCTTTGCGCATAAGCCTTCAGCGCCTTGCTCACCTGGCGGTTTCTGGTGAGTGGCCGCATAGGTCTTGCAGCCAGTTCCTCGTCGGTGAGTACGACATTAATGGTGCGGCTGGGGATATCAATCTCGATGATGTCGCCGTCGACGATTTTCCCGATATTTCCTCCCGAAGCCGCCTCGGGCGAGATGTGCCCGATGCTCAGTCCGGAAGTACCTCCCGAGAATCGTCCGTCGGTAATGAGTGCGCATTCCTTTCCTAAATGCATGCTCTTGATATATGATGTGGGGTAAAGCATCTCCTGCATCCCCGGCCCCCCTTTAGGTCCCTCATGTGTGATGACGACGCAGTCGCCGCTTTTCACCTTGCCTCCGAGAATACCGTCGCAGGCTTCCTCCTGAGAGTCGAAGACTTTAGCCGGTCCTCGGAAGGTCCACAGTTCCTCGTCCACTCCGGCAGTCTTCACCACGCATCCATCCTGTGCGATATTTCCGAAGAGGACCGCGAGTCCGCCATCCTTGGTGTAGGCATGCTCGATGTCGCGGATGCATCCATTCCTGCGGTCCCAATCGAATCCATCGAATGTTTTATCCTGCGAGCCCATCTTCGTGGAGAACTCCCCGCCCGGTGCGCTCAAGTAGATGCGCATGGCATCATAGTCAATGCCACTAAAGACAGTTGAGATATCGACGATGGAGTATTTGCAGATGGCGTCGCGCAGTGTCATGCCATCGACACGTATGGCATCGCCGTCAATCAGTTTTCCCTTGTCCAGTTCATACAAAATGCCGAGTATTCCCCCCGCACGGTTGCAGTCCTGCACGCTGTATTTGCTGGTGTTGGGCGACAGTTTGCAGAGGCACGGCACCTTTCGTGAGAGTTCATCGATGTCCTTCATGGTGAAATCGACGCCCGCCTCCTGTGCTACTGCGAGCAGGTGGAGGACGGTGTTGGTGGACCCACCCATGGCGATGTCGAGCGTCATGGCATTGAGGAAAGCCTTGCGTGTTGCGATGCTTCTTGGCAGAACGCTTTCATCGCCATCGCGGTAGTATTTGTAGGCATTCTCGACGATGATTTTGGCGGCATCCTCAAAGAGCCTCAGCCGGTTGACATGCGTGGCGACGATGGTGCCGTTTCCGGGCAATGAGAGTCCGATGGCCTCGGTGAGCGAGTTCATGGAGTTGGCGGTGAACATTCCCGAACAGCTTCCGCATCCTGGGCATGCGCAATGCTCGAGCTCCTCGATTTCCTGGTCGGTCATCGTTGGGTCTGCCCCTTTCACCATGGCAGTGATGAGGTCGGCGTTCTCCCCGCGCCATCGTCCGGCCTCCATGGGTCCTCCGCTGACGAAGATGGCAGGAATATTGAGCCTCATGGCAGCCATGAGCATGCCCGGCGTCACCTTGTCGCAGTTGGATATGCACACCATGGCATCGGCCTTGTGTGCATTGACCATATATTCCACAGAGTCGGCGATGATATCGCGTGACGGCAGCGAGTAAAGCATGCCATTGTGCCCCATGGCGATGCCATCATCGATGGCGATGGTGTTGAACTCAGCAGCATAGCATCCCTGCTCCTCGATCACCCGTTTCACCAGTTGTCCCACCTCATGCAGGTGAGTGTGCCCTGGTACGAACTGTGTGAACGAGTTGACGACAGCGATGATAGGTTTTCCTATTTGCTCGTGCTTCATGCCGGCGGCGACCCATAGCGCCCTTGCCCCGGCCATCTTGCGTCCTTCAGTGCAGACAGCACTTCTCAGCGGATGTTTCCATTCCATAGTCATCTATATATATTTTTTTTAGAGTTTTTCCATTCATTATCTTTCGAGGGAAGCTGCATTCAGCCGTTAGTCCAAAGAGGCAGAACCCACACGAAGATGCAAAGTTACGGAGATTTTGCATAATTGCCAATCATTTGGTCATTTTTTTGTTTCACCTTGTTTTTTTCTGTCATGTTTTTCCTTCAATCTGTCAAAATCATGCGTTTTTGGCAAATAAAAGACAGTTAAGAATGACAAAAGCCCCTCAGTTATTTCATTTTTTGCCACATTTTCCTTACTTTTGCAGTCAAATTGACCAATTCATCATGTTTGTCATCCATTCGCTTCAGACATTTGGAGAATATCTGATACTCATGGGCCGCACTTTCTCGCGTCCCGAGCGCATGAGGATGTTTTTCAAGAAATACGTGAAGGAGATGTCGGCCCTTGGTGTCGACTCCATCGGCATAGTGCTGCTCATCTCATTCTTCATCGGTGCAGTCATCTGCATCCAGATGAAGCTGAACATCCAAAGTCCCTGGATGCCCCGTTTTGTGACGGGCTACACCACCCGCGAGATCATGCTTTTGGAATTCTCGTCCTCGATCATGTGTCTCATCCTTGCCGGCAAGGTAGGTTCGAATATCGCTTCCGAACTTGGCACCATGCGTGTCACTCAGCAGATTGACGCCCTTGAGATCATGGGTGTCAACTCAGCCAGTTACCTCATTCTTCCCAAGATTCTCGGTATGGTGACCATCATGCCGTTCCTTGTGATATTCAGTGCCACGACAGGAGTTCTTGGCGCCTATGCCACGGCCTATATTGGCCATGTTCTGAGCCCCGACGACCTCACCATAGGTCTTCAGCATGATTTCAAGGCTTGGTTCATGTGGATGAGCATCATCAAGAGTCTGTTTTTCGCCTTCATCATCTCGAGCGTATCGTCCTATTATGGCTATACCGTCAAGGGCGGTTCCGTGGAGGTGGGCAAGTCGAGCACCGATGCCGTGGTGTCGAGCAGCGTTCTGATACTCTTCTCCGACGTCTTCCTCACCCAACTGCTGTCTTAGCCCCCGTCACATCAATCCTGCAACCGAAACCACTACCATGATAGAAATCAAGAATCTATGCAAGGCATTTGAAGACAAGGAGGTGCTTCACAACGTCAGTGCTGTTTTCGAAAACGGCAAGACCAATCTGATTATCGGTCAGAGCGGTTCGGGCAAGACAGTGCTGATGAAGAACCTCGTAGGCCTTCTCGACCCCACGAGCGGGCAAGTCTTGTATGACGGCCGCGACTTCTGCGCCATGAGCAAGAAGGAAAAGATACATCTTCGCCGTGAGATGGGCATGATATTCCAGAGCGCCGCCCTATTCGACTCCCTTTCCGTGCTTGAGAACGTGATGTTCCCCCTCGATATGTTCTCGAACATGAACTACCGCGAGCGTGTGAAGCGAGCACAAGAATGCCTCGACCGTGTCAACCTCGTCGAGGCGCAGTCAAAATACCCAGGCGAAATCTCAGGCGGCATGCAGAAGCGCGTCGCCATCGCACGTGCCATCGCCCTCAATCCGCAATACCTCTTCTGCGACGAGCCCAACTCCGGCCTCGACCCCAAGACCTCGCTTGTCATCGACGAACTGCTCAGCAGCATCACCAAGGAATACAACACCACGACCATCATCAACACACACGACATGAACTCGGTGATGGGCATCGGCGAGAACATCATCTTCATCTACCAGGGCCGCAAGGACTGGCAGGGCTGCAGCGCCGAGATTCTCGAATCCACCAACAAGCGCCTCACCGACTTCATTTTCGCCAGCGACCTGCTCAAGGAGATGCGCTCCGCCGTTACCGGGCACCATCCCAAAGACAACACCTGAGACGACACCATCGCCCCTCCTCTCCCCTTCTACACCTCATCACCTAATCCACACTAACCACCCCAACCATCCCAACCAACATGAGACCACATCGCCTTTTCCTCATGGCAGCCTTCACCCTCTGTGTGATGGCCGTCCATGCCCAGACCGCCCTCTATCCCAAGCACTTCGCCCTCGACGAGGTGACCCTGCTCGACGGTCCGATGAAGACCGCCATGGAGCTGAATTTCCGCACCCTTCTCCAATACGACACCGACCGCCTGCTCACCCCCTATGTGCGTCAATCGGGCCTCGGCGCCACCACCGACAGCAGCAGTCCCTACTACAAATGGGAGAGTCTCCACCCCTCGTTCTCGAACTGGGGCGATGCCAGTTTCAACCTCGACGGGCACGTGGGCGGGCACTACCTGTCGGCACTCGCCCTGGCCTATGCCGCCTGCCACGACAGCGAAATGAAGGCGCGCCTCAAAGAGCGCATGGAATATATGCTGAAAGTGATGAAAGACTGCCAGGACAACTACGACGACAACACCAAGGGCCTTTATGGTTTCATCGGTGGACAGCCTATCAACAGCGACTGGACAGCGCTTTACGGCGGCAACATCACCCCCCTGTGCAACCACCGCGGATGGGTGCCCTTCTACGTTCAGCACAAAATCCTTGCCGGCCTGCGCGACGCCTATCTCTACGGAGGCAGCGAACAAGCCAAGGCCATGTTTCTGAAGCTGGCCGACTGGAGCGTCAACGTGGTGGCAAAGGTGAGCGACAGCAACATGAACACGGTGCTCGACATCGAGCACGGCGGCATGAACGAATCGATGCTCGACGCCTATCAGCTCACCGGCGACGCCAAATACCTGGCAGCCGCGAAGAAATACACGCACAAGACCATGCTCAACGGCATGCAGACGCTCAACGCCACGTTCCTCGACGGCAAGCACGCCAACACCCAGGTGCCGAAATACATCGGCATGGAGCGCGTCTACGAAGAGGACGCCACCGCCACTGCCTACAGCAAGGCCGCATTGAACTTCTGGAATGACGTAGCGACCCACCGCACGGTGTGCATCGGCGGCAACAGCGTCAACGAGCACTTCCTTGCCCGTGCCAATGCCAACCGTTACATTGACGTGCTGGACGGTCCCGAGTCGTGCAACTCGAACAACATGCTCAAGCTCACCGAGATGCTTTCCGACCGCACTGGCGACGCCCGCTATGCCGACTTCTACGAGAACACGATGTGGAACCACATTCTCACCACCATCGACCCCCAGACTGGCGGTTATGTCTATTTCACCACCCTCCGCCCCCAGGGCTACCGCATCTACTCCCAGGTGAACCAAGGCATGTGGTGCTGCGTGGGCACCGGCATGGAGAACCACTCGAAATACGGACATTTCATCTACACCCACGACGGCGACAAGACCCTCTACGTCAACCTCTTCACCCCAAGCGAGCTTAACAACGAGACCTTTGGCATCCGCCAGGAGACACTCTTCCCCTGCATCAACCCTGTCGTCTCTGCCATCCCCACCTCAAACACAGCCACCACCACCCTCACTGTGACCAAGGCCGGCAGTTACGCCATCGCTGTTCGTCACCCGTCATGGGCAGGCAAAGAATACCAAGTGATGGTCAACGGTTCTGCCGTGAACGCCGCAGTGACCGAGGGCACCGCAAGCTATGTCACCATCGCCCGTGACTGGTCTGTGGGCGACCGCATCGAGGTGTGGCTCCCCATGCAACTGAGTTACGAGGAGTGCCCCTACTACCCCGACTACATCGCCTTCAAATTCGGTCCCATCCTCCTCGGCGCACCTACCACAGCCACCTCGGCAGAGGCAGCCACCTCAGAGCTCGCCTACGAGCGCCTGCAGAATGAGTATGCCGGCAGCGGCCGAATGGACCACGCACCGGGCAGCCGTGCCTCGGCAAAGAACCTCATCTCCGCGCCATTGCTCATCGGCGACCGCAGCAGTGTGCTGAGCCGCATCGACCGTCTGCCAGTCGACAACCTGCGTTTCACCATCGACGCGAGCCGCGAAGGGGTGGGCAGTTACAAATGGAGCCAGCTCGAACTGCGCCCCTTCTACGAGATTCACCACTCCCGCTACATGTGCTACTGGTATCAGCAGACCGCAGAGAATTTCGAGAAGAGCGACATGGCCCAGAGCGAGGCAGCCAACGAGGCCCTCGCCGCCCGCACGCTCGACTTTGTGGCGCCCGGCGAGCAGCAGAGCGAGGCCGGTCACGAATACAACTACTCGAGCGACTCAAGCACCGGCGACTACAACACCGAGCACTACCGCGACGCGAGAGCCAACGGGCACATCCAGTACACCCTCTACAACGAGGGGCAGGAGTCTGACCACCTGAGCATCCTTCTGCGCTTCAACCTCGCCGACCATGGCCGCAAGGGCACCCTCAGCATCGACGGCACCAAGGTGGCCGACATCACCATCCCCAACTCAGTGAAAGGCTCGGATGCCAACGGTTTCTACAATGCTGAATACGCCATCCCTGAACAACTCGTGACCGATGCCTCGGGAGAGGTGAAGAAACAGTTTGTGGTGCGGCTGACAGCGTCTGCCACCACCCTCTGCCCCGGTCTCTACTACGTCCGCCTGATGAAAGGCTACAACCCGAACCTCAACGCCTACCGTTTCGTCGCCAGTGAATGGACGACAGGCGATTCGAACCGCGTCTCCGCGTCGAACATCACTTACGACAACACCCGCAACGTGATTCATGTGAATGCTACGGGCAACAACAACGTGGCACTCATGCTCAAATACCAGGAGCACGACTACACCATCGGCAGCGACCAAATTTACCTTGTGGTGCGCGGCACGAACCTCAGCACCGCCGCCGGTGCCTCCTACCTATGGTGGCTCAACGGTTCGAACCACGGCACACAGGTGGCTCCCACCCGTGTGGAAACAGTGACGCTCGACAATGAGGAGCACACCATCATTGCCTGGGACATGACAAAAAGCGGCATCTACGAGAACTTCTCCGGCGACCGTCCAAGCGTGTGCGAGGGCATGACCATTTTCGGGCTCACCTCCACGACGGGTCAGAGCGACATCTACGACATCAACTTCGTGCCGAATATCGATGACTATGTGAAAGGCACCACGGGCATCAGCAGCCACATCTCCCCCACCGGCTCACGTCAGGAAGGCACCTACCAACTCAACGGCATGAAGTCGGACAACCACCACGGCATCGTGGTGACACGGGGCGGCAAATACATTTCGAGCACCAAGCGATGAGCACCCTGTATTTCCCCGCCGAATGGGAGCGCCAGCGCATGATGCAGCTCACTTGGCCCCACGCCGGCACCGACTGGGCCTATTGCCTCGACGAGATTACCGACACCTTCACGGCACTTGCCGAAGCCATCACCCGCTATGAGCCCTTGCTCATCGTCACCCCCGATGCAGTCTCCACGCTCCACACCCTCGGCCAGCGCCTGACCACGGATGCCCTGCAACGTGTGACCTTCTGCGAATGCCCCACCAACGACACCTGGGCCCGCGACCACGGTGCGCTCACCCTCCTCGCCACCGACGGCGACCGGAATGGCATGCGCCTGCTCGACTTCCGTTTCAACGGCTGGGGAGAGAAATTCCCCTCATCGCTCGACAATGCCATCAACCGCCATCTGTCAGCCTCGGGCATTCTTGACGCACCTCTCGAGAACCATGATGACTTCGTGCTCGAGGGAGGTTCTGTGGAGAGCGACGGCAAAGGAACCGTTCTCACCACGAGCCAATGTCTCCTTGCCCCCCACCGCAACCAGCCGCTCACCCTCTGCGACATAGAAGCCGAACTGAAACGCCGCCTTCATGCCTCGCGCATCATCTGGCTCGACCATGGCAACCTTACCGGCGACGACACCGACGGGCACATCGACACCATCGTCAGGTTCGCCCCCGGCGACACCCTGCTCTACGTCACCTGCACCGCCCCCGCCGACGAGCAATATGCCGACTTCCAGGCCTTGGAGGAACAGCTGCAAGGTCTGCGCACTTCGAATGGCGAGAAATACCGCCTTCTGCCACTCCCCATGCCAGCCCCTTTGTATGAGGACGGCCAGCGTCTGCCCGCCACCTACGCCAATTTCGTGGTGGTGAACGGAGCTGTCATCGTACCCACCTACGGACAACCCGCACTCGACCAAGAAGCAGCCGACACCATCGGCAAAGCATTCCCCGACCGCGATATCGTCATGCTCGACGCCCGGCAAGTGGTGCGCCAGCACGGATCACTCCACTGCCTCACTATGCAACTTTATTAAGATTGAAAATTGAAGATTGAAAATTGAAGATTGAAAATTATTTTCGGCGAAGCCGATTGAAAAATAATTTCGGCTGCGCCAAAGCCGCAGCATACGGAGAAAGCAAAGCCGAAAGACAAGAACCGTGAACCATCAAACATACGTCTAAACTCCTAAACTCCCAAAAAATCTCCTAAACTCCTAAACCATCAAACATACGCCTAAACTCCCAAACCATCAAACATACGTCTAAACTCCTAAACTCCCAAACTCCTAAACTCTCAAAAAAATCTCCTAAACTCCTAAAAAACTCCTAAACTCCAAAATATCTCCCAAAGATGAAATCAATAAAAATCGGCATACTACAGCAGCATAATGTGACATCGAAAGAAGACAACCTGCGCCGCCTCCACGATGGCATTATCGAGCTCGCCAACCGTGGTGCAGAACTCATCGTTCTTCAGGAACTCCACAACACGCTCTATTTCTGCCAAGTGGAGGATGTGTCGAATTTCGACCTGGCGGAGCCCATCCCCGGTCCCTCGACATCCTTTTTCGGCCAAATAGCGAAGGAAGCGGGTGTGGTCATCGTGTGCTCCCTCTTCGAGCGCCGCGCTCCAGGCCTCTATCACAATACCGCTGTTGTCATCGAGCGCGACGGCAGCATCGCCGGCTGCTACCGCAAGATGCACATCCCCGACGACCCCGCCTACTACGAGAAATTCTATTTCACCCCCGGTGACCTTGGTTTCCAGCCCATCAGCACCAGTGTGGGTCGCCTGGGCGTACTTGTCTGCTGGGACCAGTGGTATCCTGAGGCCGCCCGCCTGATGGCACTCTCTGGCGCCGACCTTCTCATCTACCCCACCGCCATCGGCTACGAGAGCAGCGACAGCAAGGAGGAGCAGGAACGTCAGCGTGAGGCATGGACGACTGTTCAGCGGGGACATGCAGTAGCCAACGGCCTACCTGTGGTGGCCGTCAACCGCGTGGGCTATGAGCCCGACCCATCGGGACAGACAGGTGGCATCACGTTCTGGGGAAGCAGTTTTGTGGCAGGCCCCCAAGGCGAACTGCTCTACCGTGCCAGCCGCGACGAGGAGGCACAAGCCATCATCGACATCGACCTCGGCCGCAGCGAACAGGTGCGGCGATGGTGGCCCTTCCTTCGCGACCGACGCATCGACCGGTACTCCGACATCCTGCGCCGATACATAGACTGATGGCGCATCCTATGCGCCGATGGTTTCGACCTTTCCCCCCATCACCATTTTCCTGACCAACCGTCGGGTGTAGGCATAAGGGATATAGTTGATAGAAGGTATTCTGTCCAGCACCTGCAAGTTGGCTTTCTTTCCGACGGCTATCGAGCCATATTCCTTTTCCATTCCCATGGCATAAGCCGCGTTCAGCGTGGCAGCATTGATGGCCTCAATGGGGGTGAGCCGCATCTTGATGCAAGCCAGCGACACCACGAACTTCATGTCCGACGAGGGTGTGCTCCCTGGGTTGCAGTCAGAGGCCAAGGCGATGCCAAGTCCGCTGTCAACCATCTTCCTGCCCTTGGCATAAGGCATGTTGAGAAAGAATGATGTGCCAGGCAGAAGAGTGGCCATCGTGTCAGTATCTTGCAACAAGCGCAGGTCATCATCGCTTGCGCTCTCCAGGTGGTCGATGGAAAGCGCATGATGGTCGACACCGACCTTGACGCCCCCCGAAGAGGCCAGTTCGCAAGCATGTATCTTTGGGCGCATCCCATGCCGTGCTCCAGCGCTCAAGATGCGTGCCGTCTCTTCGGGAGAGAAAAACCCCTCATCGCAGAACACATCGATGTATTCGGCCAAAGCCTCTTTCGCCACGGCAGGTATCATCTCGCTGATGACCATGTCGACATATTCGCCCTGCCGTCCGGCATAACTCCTCCCCACGGCATGGGCACCGAGAAAGGTGCTGACAATCCTCACTGTGGTGTTTTCCTTCATACGCTTCACCACGCGCAACATTTTCAGTTCGTCGTCGGTGCTCAGCCCATAACCACTCTTGATTTCCACGCATCCCGTCCCAGTAGCCATCAGGTTGCCGAGGCGCTGCATCGACAGGTCGTAGAGTTCGTCGTCGCTCATGTCATGCAGACGGTCGGCAGAGTTGAGGATACCACCTCCTCGCCTTGCGATTTCGGCATAGGAGAGTCCCCGTATCTTGTCGACGAACTCCTCCTCTCGGCTGCAAGGAAAGACGAGGTGCGTGTGGGGGTCGCACCAGCAAGGCAGCACCGCCCCACCTTGGGCATCGACAGTGACATCCTCCCCCATCGAGAGTTTGTCGAGTTTGCGCATCTCACCAAAGGCAGCGATGCGGTCGTCGTCGATGAGGAGCCAGGCATTGTCGATGACCCCCATCGCCCCCATCTCGCCCCCTTGGAGCCGACGTGTTTCGACGGGATGGATACCCGCCAAAATCCCGATATTGTATAAAAGCGTTTTCATGGCTTTGACTCAGTTTTTCTTCTGATAGTATTTACGGTTTCATCACCCCATCTCATATTCCCTCATGAACTTGATGGTCTCGTCGATATATGGATACATCACCACGTCGTGAGTGATGAACGGCACCCTCTCGCGATAGGCGGCATGGAGCCGCTCAATGACGGGCGATGAGCGCAACGGACGTCTGAAATCGAGAGCCTGAGCGGCAGTGAACAGTTCGATGGCCAATACGCGCTCGGTGTTGTCGGTGATGCGTAGCAGTTTCGTACCAGCATTTGCCCCCATACTCACATGGTCTTCCTGTCCCTGTGAGGTGGGAATACTGTCGGCCGACGACGGCATGCAAAGCATTTTGCTCTGGCTGACAATCGATGCCGCCGTGTACTGGACAATCATGAAACCGCTGTTCAGGCCTGGCTCAGCGACGAGGAAACTTGGCAGTCCTCGTTTTCCGGACACCAGTTTGTAAGTCCTTCGCTCGGAGATGCTGCCCAGTTCGCTCATGGCGATGCAGAGGAAGTCCATGGGCAGTGCGATGGGTTCTCCATGGAAATTTCCGGCAGAGATGATGAGGTCTTCGTCGGGGCAGATGGTTGGATTGTCGGTAGCGGCATTGATTTCTATGTAAATAATGCCCTTGACATAGGATAGCGTGTCTTTGACTGCGCCATGCACCTGTGGAATGCAGCGGAAGGAATAAGGGTCCTGGACATTGGTTTTCGTTTGTTTCGCCAGTTCACTTCCTCGCAGCAACTTATTCATTCTTACGGCAGTGGCCAGTTGTCCCCGGTGCGCCCTGACCCAGTGTACAGCGATATTGAAGGGTTCTGTCCTTCCGTCGAATGCTTCGAGCGACATGGCCGCGATGGTGTCAGCCCAAGCCACAATCCTCACAGCCTTGATGAACGACCATACGGCAAGTGCGCTCATGTTCTGTGTTCCGTTGAGAAGCGCCAGTCCCTCTTTCGGTCCGAGTTGGATGGGTTTCCACCCCATTCGTTGGAGCAGTTCGGCGCCAGTCATTCGCTCCCCCTTGTACTCCACCTCACCAAGTCCCAGAAGCGGCAGGCTAAGATGTGCGAGCGGTACGAGGTCGCCCGACGCGCCCACCGAGCCTTGTTCATAGACGATGGGATAGATATCGTTGTTGAAGAAGTCAATCAGTCGCTCCACCGTGTCGAGCTTGCATCCGGAGTGTCCATAGCTCAGCGACTGCACCTTGAGCAAAATCATGATTTTCACCACCACGTTGGGCAGTCGCTCGCCGACACCACAAGCATGCGACATGATGAGGTTGACTTGCAGTTCAGCCATCTGCTCTGCGCTGATGTTGATGTCGCACAAAGAGCCGAAGCCTGTGGTGACGCCATAGATGGGTTTGTCGGTTTCAGCAATTTTCCTATCGAGGTATTCCCTGCATTTTACAATGCGTGCTTTTGCGTCGTCACTCAGTTCCAGTTTGTAGCCCTGTGTAATGATTTCATCTATCATGTCCTGGCTGAGGTGTTCGGCGCTTATCTTATGTATCATCATCTTAAGTAGGTAATCAAAATTATCTGTTACTATCATTCAAGTAGGTGCAAAATAGTCTTTTATGTTTCTTTGGCGCATCTTTTCCTCTCATCCTCAGTCACATAGCCCGCTATGCTCCTTTGTCTGAGAGAAAAATCTGCATCCAAATAAATCATAAAATACTATCATCTAATTTTGATCACCTACTTATTTTAATCATCTATTTAGTTATTTTGTGTGGTTGTGGAGCTGAAAGCGGAAGCGATGAGCTGGTCGTCGGCCAATTGTGGCATGGTGACGCAGAGTTCTGGTGTTCGTTCCATTTCCCTTCGTATGGCGTCCATACTTCCATGATTTCGCGCCCAGCTCCGTCGTGCGATACCATTGTTGACGTCCCAGAAGAGCATTTCCTTGATTTTCCGCTCGCTCTCGTCGCTGCCATCGATGACCATGCCAAAGCCACCATTGATGACTTCCCCCCATCCTACTCCACCTCCATTGTGCAGCGAGACCCATGTTGCACCTCTGAAGGCATCGCCAATCACGTTCTGGACAGCCATGTCGGCACAATGCTGTGAGCCATCATAGATGTTGCTTGTCTCCCGGTACGGGGAGTCGGTTCCCGACACATCGTGATGGTCTCTTCCCAGCACGACGGGAGCAGTCAGTCTACCGTCGCGTATGGCCTTGTTGAAAGCCAGGGCGATGGCCGTTCTGCCCTGCGCGTCGGCATACAGTATTCGTGCCTGCGAGCCCACCACGAGTTGGTTGCGCCCCGCTTCCCTTATCCAGTGTATGTTGTCGTCGAGCTGTCCCCTTATATCCTCGGGGGCATCGGCGCGCAGTTTCTCCAGGGCATCGCCCGCAAGTTGGTCGGTGAGTGCGAGGTCATCGGGCGAGCACGATGTGCATACCCATCGGAAAGGTCCGAATCCATAGTCGAAGAACAGCGGTCCCATGATGTCCTGTACATAGGAGGGATAGCGGAATCGTCCGTCGGGAAGCATCACATCGGCGCCAGCCCTGCTGGCTTCCAGCAGGAAAGCATTTCCGTAGTCGAAGAAATACATGCCACGTGCGGCGAGTATGTTGATGGCATCCACCTGCCTTCTCAGCGAGCCTCGCACATGCTCTTTGAAGCGTTCAGGTTCTTCGGCCATCATCTTCTTCGCTTCGTCCATGGTCAGTCCCACGGGGTAGTATCCACCCGCCCAAGGGTTGTGAAGGGAAGTCTGGTCACTGCCGAGGTCGACATCGACTCCGTCGTTCGCCAGCCGCTCCCACAAGTCCACCACATTACCCAGATACGCCATGGAGACGGTTTTCTTTTCGGCTACGGCATGACGTATGGCAGGTATCAGTTCGTCGAGGTTGTCGTGCACCTCATCCACCCATCCTTGCTCATAGCGTTTCATGGCAGCCTTTGGATTGATTTCGGCCACGACACTCACGACGCCAGCAATATTTCCGGCTTTGGGCTGAGCGCCCGACATCCCCCCCAGTCCTGCTGAGACGAACAGCATGCCGTGGGTGTCGGTTTGTCCTGGCCGGAAGCGCCTTCGTGCTGCGTTGAGCACGGTGATGGTGGTGCCGTGGACGATGCCCTGCGGGCCGATGTACATATAGGAGCCCGCGGTCATCTGGCCATACTGGCTCACTCCGAGGGCATTGAGTCGCTCCCAGTCATCAGGTTTGGAGTAGTTGGGGATGACCATTCCGTTGGTCACCACGACCCTGGGTGCGCTTGGGTGCGATGGGAAGAGCCCCAGTGGATGTCCGGAATACATCACCAGGGTCTGTTCGTCGGTCATTTCGCTCAGGTAACGCATGGTGAGGCGGTACTGGGCCCAGTTTTGGAAGATGGCCCCGTTGCCTCCGTAAATAATCAGCTCATGCGGGTGCTGAGCCACACGCGGGTCGAGGTTGTTTTGTATCATCAGCATGATGGCAGCAGCCTGGCGTGAGCGGCATGGGTATTCGTCAATCGGCCGTGCGTGGATGTCGTATTCAGGTCGGTAGCGATACATGTAGATGCGCCCGTATTGGCGCAGTTCGTCAGCAAACTCTTCAGCCAGAGAGGCATGCAGATGTTTTGGGATGTAGCGCAGCGCATTTCTCAAGGCGAGGTGTTTTTCCTCCTCGCTGAGAATGTCTTTTCGCTTGGGGGCATGGTTGATGGTGATGTCGTACTCCTTTGCCGGTGGGAGCACATCGGGGATGCCAGCTCTGATGTCATGCTGGAAATGTGTTGTTGTCATAGTTTAAGATTTTGAGTTATTGTGTATTTCGATATTATCAGTGTGTTCTATATACCATTCATGACAATTTTCAGGATGTCTTTCTCCTTTTTCTCGGCTTCAGCGACGAGTTTATCGGCTTCAACCAACATTTCTTCGGCCTTGTTGCGGTCTTTCAGTGACGAGGCATTGATGCGTACGTTCAAGCCAGCCCCCAGGACAGCGCTCCTTGCCGCCAAAGCCCCCACCCCTGCATCGGAGATGCTGTTGGGGTTTCCTTCGCATGCCATCTGCTCGCAGAGGGGCATGACACGCAGTGCGGCCCTCATCGTCCTTAGGGGCACCTCCGTGGCATACAACGTGGCAGTTTGTATGGCTTCCGACCTTTTCTTTCGTTCTTCTTCGGTGCCCTTAGGCATGCCGAAAGCCGCCATGATTTGCTTGAAAGCAAGGGTGTCTTCATCGACCAAGTGGAGGAGTTCGGCCATCAGTTGTTGTCCTTCGTCGGCATAATGGCTGAAATATCCCCACCTTTCATCCCATCCGGGTTTGTGGGCGGAGAGATTGGCGACCATGGTACCGAGAGCGGCCCCCAATGCCCCCATGTACGCAGAGATGGTGCCGCCACCCGGAGCTGGTGATTCACGCGACGTCTCTTCGGCAAACGCCTCGACAGTGAGGTCGGCGAGACGGGGCTTCCGGTCGGCATCCTCGAGCAGATATTCTATGACTTTCTCGCGTGGGTTGAATGGTCTGAGGTCCGACAGTCCCATGGAATGTATGGCGATGTCGACAATGTCTTTCTCGGGTATGCCCGTGGAGCGGTTTTGCTTTTCGAGGAAATACCTGCCGGCTTCGATGAGTGTGCGCTTTGGCACCAGTCCCACTATCTCTGTTCCTGTGACGCGAATGCCCCTTTGCTGAGCACATCGGCAAACCTCGTCGAACGCCTTGTGAAGCGGTGTGGTGTTGATGTCGGTGATGTTCATCGACACTTGTGCGATGCCATACTCGTCGATGTACCATCCGATGGCTTTCGTTTTTTTCAGCGTTCCCGGTAACATGATGGTGTTGCCCTCGGCATCTTTCATTGGTGTTCCCGTGATGGGGTTTCCCTCCCTTTTCGGTCTTCCTTTCTCCCTCACGTCGAATGCGATGGCGTTAGCCCTCCTTGTCGATGTGGTGTTGAGGTTGAAATTGACAGCGATGAGGAAATCGCGTGCCCCCACGACGGTGCATCCGGTTCGTGCGATGCCTTCGTCCATTTCGCGGCATCCGAAGTCGGGTTGTTCGCCTGGTGTGGTGAGTTTTTTGGGTATGCCCTCATATTCTCCGGCCCTGCACACGGCGAGGTTTCGCCTCCGTTCGCTGAAAGCAGCGGCCTCATAGCAATAGCATGGTATGCCGATTTCGCCAGCTATCCGCTTTGCCAAATCACGTGCCAAGAGCGCACATTCGTCGAGTGTGATGCCGCTGACCGGTATCAACGGCAGCACATCAGTGGCTCCGATGCGCGGATGGGCGCCATGGTGCTGCCTCATGTCAATCAGTTCCCCCGCTTTTCTGACCGACCTGAATGCGGCCTCAACCACAGCTTCAGGCGGTCCCACAAAAGTCATCACCGTGCGGTTGGTGGCCTCTCCCGAATCGACATTGAGCAGGGCGACGTCGGGTGTTCCTGATATCTCCGCCGCGATTTGGTTGATAACATCAGCGTTGCGTCCCTCACTGAAATTAGGAACGCACTCTATTATCCGTTTTTCCATATTATTGTATTTTAAGGTTTTCGAGCCGCTCTGCGGCATCATTATAGCAGACAATCCTTATCTCTCCTACCTGAAGACCGACATGACTCCCACAACGCCGAGAGAGGTGACACTTGCTGCAGCGACATACATCAGAATGTTCTTTTGCAGGTTGCGCTTTTTGTGGGATTGCAGTCCGAACTGGTATGTGGTAGATGAGTTGTAGGTCTCTCCTGGTCTCAGTATGGTCGTTGGGAATTCAGGCTGGTTGGGACTGTCGGCGAAGTGCATGGTTTCGAGGCAAATGGCCGACTGTCTTTCATACTTCACGCCCTTCTTTCCGATCAGCGAGCCGTTGAGTCCGTTGGCGGTATAGACCTGCACAGCCGGCTCCGTGGTATAGACCTTCATCTCCCTCCCGCTGGCCTCGTCGCAGAGGATGGCAGCAGGCTTCACGCTGCTTCCAGGATGCCTGAGCGCATAGGCATGGTCATATCCCTTCGTGATGCTCATCTGTTCGTCGTAGATTTCGATATCGGTGCCTATCGGTTTCATCGAAGTGAAGTCGAAGGGTGTGTTTCGCACCTTCATGAAGTTTCCATCCACATTTTTCTGCTTGTCGTAGGTGGTGATATACTTTCCGTCGACAAAGAGGAGCTGCTGCAGGACGGTGTTGCACGTATCGCCAGCGAGGTTGAAGAAGGAGTGGTTGGAGAGGTTGACGACAGTGGGTTTGTCGGTAGTAGCCTTGTAGCTGATGGTTAGCGCGTGGTCGTGCGAGAGGGTGTATGTGGCATCGACGGTGAGAGTTCCCGGGAATCCGTTATCGCCGTCGGGCGAGACGAGTCGCAACTGCAGTGTGGTGTCGCTGACAGCCACGACATCCCAAACATGGTCGGCAAATCCCGGGTACCCACCGTGTGAGATGTTTCCTCCCCCGCTTTTCTGCAGGAAGACCGGCTGTCCGTCGAGTGTGAAGTGTGCGCCCTTGATGCGCCCCACATACCGTCCGACGACACTGCCGAAATTATTCTTATAGAGGTGGTAGTCATCGATGTTGTCGAAGCCCTGCACCACATCATCGAGTTTTCCGTCCTTATCGGGCACCATGAGCGAGACGACCCTTGCTCCATAGTTGGTGATGCAGGCCTCGAGGTCGCCGTTGCGCAACACATAGAGACTGGTGGGTTTTCCCTCCACGGTTGCCTTGAAACGTTCCGGGTTGAGTCCGGAGATGGTGGTTTTCGCTTCGGGCTTCAGGCTTCTGATGAGCGTCGCCATGTTGTGGATGAAGGTTCTTGTTGAGATGCCTTTTGTCTCCTGGTTTTCGTATGGCGAGGTGTCGTACTCGTCGCCTACCATGGTCTGTGCGTAAGAAGTGTCTTCGCTGTCGCCCTTGAGCGTCTTGGGTATGGGTTTGTATGGGTTGGAGACTTGTCTGAGAGTGGAAATCCACCTCCCCTTTTCGTCGAGTGCCTTCACCACTTCATCGGGAGTCGGCTGTTGCACTCCCCTCATATAGCCCAAGTATCGGTCATAATAGGAAGTGAGCGTTCCCTGGTGGGTGGCGACATTGAGGGGTGAGTTTCGCTCAAGGTCTTTCTGCCACAAAGCCTCCACTTTCCTCAGTTCCTCCCGCAGCAGTCGGGTGTTGACAGCGACGAAGGAGCTGTAATGCGCGATGGTACTCTCCGCCTTCTGGTCGGTGTAGTAGGTGCCGTTGGCCACATTGGAGCCTTTTCGGTGAACATAAAGAGGGAGTTTGGTGTCGGGATCGATGAATCGTGGCACGAGTATTTCGTGTTCAGTCAGCGGTGTCTGCCTGACCTTGTCGGCCAGTTGCCGTGGCAGTTGCAGACTCTCAAGGAAGTCGATGGCATCGGGTATGCCTTTGATGAGCGATTTGTCGCCAGTGAGGCGGTAAAAGTTCAGCAAGTGGCGTATCATCCCCACGGTGGTGCCGGTATTGACAGCCCTTGGCTCGTAAGAGCGTGCATGTGCCGGTGTCAGTGTGGCGGCATCGTATTGGTCGGCCCATCCTGCGAGGGGTTTGGGCAGTTGCAAGTCGCGTATGAGCTGTATCGCCTTGATGATGGGCTGCCTCAACTGGCTCATGTCCAATAAAGTATAGCACTGGAGGAGGAAGTCGATATTGGCGATGAGTACATTGTCGTTGATGGTGACAAAAGGAGTGTAGTCTTCCTTTCCCTTGAAGGGATGGTCGGTCATGATGGGATAACGCTGTGGCCATCCGCCGTTTTCGTACTGGCTGTCGACGAAGAAGCTGATGGCTTTGTCGAGAGGTTTCCGGAACTCGCTGTCGCGTTTTTCCAGATAGAATCTGAGCAGGAACTCCGCGCAGTGCTTTGTTGCCTCGTCGTCGAAAGTGGCGTTTCCGTAGTAGTGCTGGAACTCCTCGAGCCTCCATGCCTGCTTTCCTATGGTGTCGTACCAATATTTTAGCGAATCTTCGGGCTCGAGGTCGAACATATAGTTCCACCCTCCGCACGGCAGCTGTCCTTGAACGATACAGAGCGCAATGCAGCGTGCGCAGTCGTAGTAGTACTCATCGCCAGTGGCGTGGTATGCATCGAGCATGACCTGCCCCATGTCGGGTGTTCCTGGCGACTGTAGCCACACCATTGTTCGCTTGGCCTCGAGTTCTCCCCACTGCCTTGAGAAGTCGGGCAGATAGTTCCACACGAAGCCGCCATTATATGCCACGACATCCATCATGTATTGTGTGGCGCGCCGCATGGCCTGTTTGACATCGCCTTCACCGGCTCTGCTTCCGACAGCCATGGCAAGCATGACGAAGGCAAGGAGTATTTTCTTCATAGGATAGTTGATTTAGTGGGACTGGGTGGAGGGTGTTAGAGATGAAGTCTGGATGTTCATCTGATGAAGTCTTCCCTCATGGGGCTGAAGGTGTCGATGAGGACGCCTTCCTGGATGCAGACGCATCCGTGAATGACGTCGGGCTCGACATAGTATCCGTCGCCTGCCTTGATGGTTCGCTTCTGGTCTCCTATGGTGACTTCGAAAATGCCGCTTGCCACGTAAGTTGACTGTGAGTGGTAGTGAGTATGTGCACTTCCTATGGCTCCGGTTTCGAATTTCACCTTCACCATCATGAGCTGTCCGTCATAGCCCATAATCTGCCTTTCAACGCCTTGGCCAGCGGGCTGCCATTTCATATCATCATTAATCAGATAGACTTTGCTTTTCGTTTTCATCGTCTTTTTTGCTTTTCGGTTAGTTTTAATCAGCCAAAATTACTAAAAACTGACTGAAAAGCCAAAAAAAAACGACAAATAAAGTGATTTTTGCCAAAAAACGGTATTCAGAGGGCCTGTGAGCCCTCTGAATCGCCCGTTACTCCTATTGTCAGGAGAAGTCTGTACCTCCTCGAAGCCCCCTCTGGCAACTGCCATCTACCGCCGATAGAACTTGACGTACATGATGGCGACAGTGAGGATGATGGGTATGGCAAAGACGCCCAAAGGTACATTTTTCCCTATCCATCCCACCTCCTGCATTTGGATGAAGAGGAAAAGGATGGCCATTTCCACGCAGATGCTTCTGATGCCCAACACCGTGATGCGGTAGTGCTTCTCGGTGGGATTTTGGGGGAGATTGAAGGTCTTCGGGTGGTAGACGAGGAAAAGCATGAGTGCGATGATGGCAGTGAAAATCACCGCATTGACATAGAGTTCTGCAGTCTGTGGCATGTCATGCCTTGTGGTGGCGACGATGGTAATGACCCACACGACAAGCATGAACATGGCACAGATGATTTCAACGATGGTTCCGACCACGGTGCGGTGTACTTCGAAATGGATATGATTGTCATTCATGATTGCTTTCCTCCTGATTGTCGGTTGGTTCTTCTGTTCTTTTCTTTTTGGGCAGTCTTCCGGCCTTTCTCAGCGCCTCGTTGATAATCCACTGCAGCTGGCCGTTGGTGGAGCGGAACTCATCGGCCGCCCATGCCTCTATCGCATCCATCGTCGCAGCATCGACGCGGAGGATAAAGTTCTTGATGTTCGACTTCTTTGCCATTCCACCTAATGTTATCAGTGATTGAGTGTTCCAGTATTCACCACGGGTTGTGCGGAGTCTTCTCCACAGAGGACGACGAGCAGGTTGCTCACCATAGCCGCCTTCTTCTCTTCGTCGAGCTCCACGATGTCCTCCTCCTGCAGTCTGTCGAGGGCCATTTTGACCATGCTGACGGCTCCCTCCACGATTTTCTCCCTTGCGGTGATGATGGCAGCGGCCTGCTGTCTGCGTAGCATCACGGCGGCGATTTCGGGAGCGTAAGCGAGGTAGTTGATGCGTGCCTCCACGACCTCGATGCCAGCCATTGACAGTCGCTCGTTGAGTTTTCCCTCAAGTTGGTCGTTGATTTCCTCTCCGCCCGAGCGGAGTGTCAGTTCGTCGGTCTTGTCGTCGACATCATCGTAGGCGAACTGTCCTGCCACCTGCCTCAGAGCGGCGTCGCTCTGTATCTTCACGAAGTTCTCCAGCGCATGCATGATGCTCTTGGTCGTCGTTCCTCCTGCATTGGTGGCCATCGTCTGCGAATCGACCTCGAACAGGGCCTTGTAGGTGTCTTTCAAGCGCCACACCATCACCAGTCCTATCATGACGGGGTTGCCCACCTTGTCGTTCACCTTAATAGGCTCTGCATCGAAGTTTCGTGCGCGCAGCGAGAGCTTCTTGGTGGAATAGAAGGGGTTAATCCAATAGAAACCGGTCTTGGTGAATGTACCGCTGTATTTGCCGAACCAAAGGATGGCCCTGGCCGTGTTGGGCTCCAGCAGCATGAACCCACAACAGAAGAAGATGGCAAGGACGAACAGTACAAAACTAGCCACAAGGAGAAAGATGCCGAGACCATCACCCTCTGATTGCGACAGCAGAGAGATGGAAAAAACAAGCGAGGCCACTGAAAGGACAAAAGTGACCAATGTGACAAACAGCATCAGGAAGCCATTGAGTATCGTTCCCTGAAATTGAGTTTCTTTCGTTTCCATAATCATATAATTTAAAAGTGATATCATTTTGATATTGCAAAGATATGGAAAATTTTTCTATCGGCAATGGATTGGGATGAATAATTAACAATTTTTAAGGTCTTGGTGAGGGTTCGTAACTCTTCAGTGATAATTTATTTCAACACGAATTTCCACGAATGACCACGAATTATTCATAAATATTTATGATCCATTCGTGGCGATTTATGGTCATTCGTGTAACGCCGAAGGCAATACAATAACAAGGAGTTATGTACTTATTTCATTCTTTCAGCATCACTTAAATGCTATTCGCTGAATAATTACGCGTTTTCGTAACCATTCAGCGAATCATGCGTTCGGGCGGATTTGAAATCTGGCCGCATTTAATATTAGGATTTTCAATCCGATTATCGCATTGCAAATATTTATATTAAATGCAAGTGGATTTCCACCAGAACGAAGGTAATAAGTGATTCGCTGAACTGTTGCGATGGTTCAGTTCACCACATGATAGCCCCTACGAAACGAGGAATTGCAGTATGTGCGGGCCGTGAACGCGGGCGTCCCCGCCCGCATCGATGGTAGACTGTTATTTGATATTAATCTGCTCTAACGATAATTCCTACACCACCATACCAACAGAATTTGGTATAAGTTCCCATGATAACGATATCTATCAATGATTCATTATCAACTCTTATGGGAAAGCTTACTTGACATCCGTAATCGAAACCACTTACCCGTCTTAAAGGACAAAAGTCATTTTTCACACCACCATCCTTCGTAAACCGCTTGCTATATCCATTTGTATAACCTTCTTCGACATACGCATAGCCAACCAATGGAGTAATCATCAACCATTTGGCGATAGGCATTTGATAGCCTATATGGAATAAATCGGACTTGGATGTTTCCCATACATCCCATCTGGTATCGTCCTGATGAGCTGGCTGACTCAATCCGCAATCAAGATACACCCCCCAACCGAAAATACTAATTGCAGGTGTAATTTCATTGAAACCTTGAGATCGACCAACAACACCTACATTGATACCTAAGCCACCCGAACTATGCATTCCCGTGAATAGTCTTTTTAAGTACGACTGTGCGTCTAAGGACAGGGGCAACATCAAACATAAAATGAAATAACAAATCAATCTTTTCATCATCATAAAACATTAAAAAGGTACAATAATTTAACAAAGACAATAAATAACGTAGGAGAAATAGTGATTGTTTTCCTGTTGCAAAGGAATTGTGAGCCAAATGCAGAATTAAACTTGCCTGCTATACTGATGTCTGCCTTTGCTTTTTCTTCTATTGCAAAAGTAAACAGAAAATAATGATGGTGAAATGGAAATAACCTAAAGTGGTATGGGGTTTTCCCTAAGAATGAAGGGGGATTCCCCCAAAAGAGGCTTTCATGGCTTCCTAATCTTTTTTTTTCATAGAATCACTTAGTGATGATAAAATCGGCCTACCGTGTCTGAAGAACAGTGGAACAACCGTGAAATGCCGGGCGGACTTACGCTTGAGTACTCCAAGGTGACCAACAACTCAAGCGAGGGAAGATACGAGATGACAGCGAAAATCAATGGTACGACTCTCGGACCGAAACCGATGTACAAACAGGAGGTCAACGACTTCTTCGACAAGGCAAGACCGCTGACCGACATCGTGGCAAAAGTGTTCCGGGAGGAAATGAAGTCGCTCAACATGGATGCCGCCAGGCAGGACGCTCCCAAGATGAGCGGCAACCAAGCCATGTCGCTCTGGAACAAGGCGCACGAGGATGGCAACGCCACCAAAATTGCCTTCGTACAACGCGAAGGTCGCTTCGGGGTCTTCTACCAGACCTTCGGCGAAGACGCGAAGAACATGTCCAAAATCACCAACCGCTCCATCAAGGTGACGGACACCGAAAACCAGAAAAACGTCATCTACTCCATCATCCCCGATGACCAGATACAATCGGTGTTCAGACAGCTGCGCTTAAAAGGCTTCCAGCCCTTCGCCGTCAACACCAAGGGCGAACCAGTCTCTGTCATGCCAGAACAGAAAATCAGCACGCCCAAATCGGTGGCACTGGACGATGGGCGCAAGATCGAGGACATCCAATTGCGTAACGCCAACGGCAAATGGCTCATGACCGCCAACCTCGACGGCAAGCCCATGCCACAGCGTGAAATCTCCATGGAGGATGCCAGAACCTTCAAACAGGGACAGCAAACCATGTCCGACATCCTCACCAAATACTTCAGCAACGACCTCACCACCACACAAGACACCTCTACAAAGAAAGGGATGGGCCGATAACCCATCCCCTTCTTCATCATGTATTCCGCAACACATACTTCCTCATCCCTCTCAAATAGTACCCGTAACGATAGACATAATCCAACTCGTAAAACATTTCCATACGAATGTGGTAAGACCTGTAATGCGACAACAAGCCCAAATAGGAATTGATGGTGCTGCGCAACAAGTCGGGAGCTGTTGCCTGATGCAGGCATGACACTTTGGCCTTCATCCGACACAACGAGCCGTTGCAGACATAACGGCGACGGGGTTTAAGATAGGCTCCCAAGAACGCCACGCCCTTGCGTACGTCACAGATGATTGTCTTGTCATCGTTGACATCAAGTAACAAGTGCCTACGGAGAAAAACCGTGATTGCCTTTTCCACGGCATGCAACTTGTCAAGGTCTGCCGACACCACATAGAAATCGTCCACATACCTGCCATAGTGCTTGCAACCCAGCTCGCGCTTGGCATATTGATCCAGCTCGTTCAGATAGACATTGCTGAACAACTGGCTGGTGAGGTTGCCTATGGGCAGT
>CAMHEL010000006.1 GCA_946184125.1 uncultured Prevotellaceae bacterium | reverse complement strand
GCGCTCGGAAAAATTGAAGTAAACTTCATTTTTCTCTCGCTTGTGCCACGATTTGCCTTCGGCGAATCGTTTCTGCGCTCGGAAAAATTGAAGTAAAACTTCATTTTTCTCTCGCTTGTGCCACGATTTGAGACAGGTTGCTATTAATTTTGCAGGCAGCAATGATGTTGAGGGGAAGCGCTGCCTCATAGATCAAAGAATATAACTTACTTCAACATATATATTTTTTCAAGGCAACTTCGACGCGTTCGAACCTCATCCATTCATTGCAGAGGGCGGCTCCTGGCCGCCCTCTTTTTAGTTCATGAGTGCCTGCTGCGGCAAAGCAAAGATGAACGGACAGCATGGATTTAGATGATGATGCATGGTAGAGATGATATCGCTACATCCAGAACAACGATGATATTTCAGGATGCGGAACAATGCTGAATAAGGAAAAAATCAAGATTATTGTACATTTTTTTAAAAATATGGCAAAAAAATTTGGTGGAATGCGAAAAAACGACTAACTTTGCGACGTTTTAAAACATTTATTAACTCTAAAATTTTATCAGTTATGAAAATTTATGCACAGCCTATCACCAAGGTGATGACCCTGAACGTGAACGCTCCTGTTTGCACCGAGCCTATCCAGGTAGAGTCAGAGCAGCCCGCTCCCGGCCCAATCGTTCCCGATGAGCCTCTGTTCTAATCACAGGACACGAAAAAAACAAGCCAGACTTCACAGTCTGGCTTTTTTTTGATTTTTTGAGATACAGAGGGGACAGAGGAAAACAGAGGAGAGTTTCTTTGAAGATTCTTTAAGGATTTAGAGATTTGAAGTTTTAGAGATTCAACACAGAGGCACAGAGGCACAGAGAAACACAGAGGGTTAATCTTTGGGAGGTAAATAGAGGGGAAAGAGAGTTTCTTTGAAGATTTGAAGATTCTTTAAGGATTTAGAGATTTAAAGTTTTAAAGATTCAACACAAAGACATAGAGTTCTTTACTCTTGGGAGGTAAATAGAAGGGTAGAAGAAAAACAAACTTTCGTATTTTGTGAGACCAATCGCGAAAGGAATTCTTTCGAACTTATCGTGTTGGAACAATGGAAATGAAATGTGCAGGGCATTTGTAGCAAATGCCCTGCACACATAGATTGGTGAAATCAACTTGTATGTATCCTATTTCTCGGGGATTTCCTCGAGTGCTTTTTTGAGCAGTGCCCAGAAGGGAGCGATGGTGGGGATGAAGCACCGCTCGCTGGTTGTGTGAGGGCTTTGCATGGTGGGGCCGAGCGACACAACGTCGAGATGCGGATATTTGCCCAGGATGACGGAACATTCCAGTCCGGCATGGTCGACCTGTATGATGCCGTCCTTACCATTGAGCTCCTTATAGATACGCAGCAGGTGGTGAAGGATTTCGCTGTCGGGGTTGGGGTCCCATCCGCCGTAAGAGCCAGCTGTCTCCACCTGCATGCCAGCCATGCTGAAGCAGCTCTCCAGCATCTTCACCACATAGTCTTTCATGTCCTCGCGTGAGGAGCGTGCCAAAATCTTGATGACAGCCTTGCCATTCTCTATGTTGATGATGGCCAGGTTGGAGGAGGTTTCCACGACCGTTGGGTACGATGGTATCATGCGCACCACGCCGTCGTGGCAGGCATAGATGGCATCCACCAGGTTGTCCTGTATCTCCACGGGGATTTGTGTCTTCGGGGTCTCCACCACTTCGGCAAACATTTCAATTCCGCTCTCGATGTTTTTGAACTGGTCCTCGATGTCGGCTTTCCATTCTGCCACCAGTTCCTTCACAGCCTCCACGTTGTCGGCCGGTACGGTGAGCACCACTTCTGCTTTGAAGGGGATGGCGTTGCGCATGTTGCCTCCGTTCCATGAGGCGAGTCGGGCCTCGCACTCCTCGATGGCCTCTCTCACGAAGCGCACCATCTGTTTGTTGGCATTGGCGCGTCCCTCGTGTATTTCCAGTCCGGAGTGTCCACCACGTAATCCCTTGAGCGTCACTTTCAGTGCCACGTCGCCCTCTTCTGTCTCCACCTCTTGGTATCCCAGAGTGGCGGTGACATCGATGCCTCCGGCGCTGCCAATGACAAACTTGCCCCATGTCTCCGAGTCGAGGTTGAGCAGGATATCACCTTGCAGTTCCCCCTCAGGCAGGTCGTTGGCGCCGAACATGCCCGTCTCCTCATCGGCGGTGATGAGCGCGTCGATGGGTCCGTGCTTGATGTCTTTGGCCTCCATGACAGCCATGATGGCCGCCACGCCCATGCCGTTGTCAGCGCCCAGTGTGGTGCCTTTTGCCCTCACCCATTCTCCGTCAATCCATGTTTGGATGGGGTCGGTTTCGAAATTGTGTTTGCTTTCGGGAGTTTTCTGAGGCACCATGTCCATGTGAGCCTGTAGGATGACGCCCTTTCGGTTCTCCATGCCCGGTGTGGCGGGTTTGCGCATGACGATGTTTCCTGCCGGGTCTTTGAAGGCCTGGACGCCGGCTTCAGCGGCGAAGTCGAGCAGGAACTGCTGTATTTTCTCGAGGTGCCCCGATGGGCGTGGCACTTGTGTCAGGGCATGGAAGTTCTTCCAGATGCATGTGGGTTGTAAATTCTTGATTTCGCTCATAAGTTAAAATGTTAAGGTCAGTGATTATCGGGTTGTAGTATCATTAGTTTCCTGTTTCAGTGGGCGGGTGAGCAGCAGCGATATCCACCCCATGATGCCGAGCAGTACGACGAGGAAGGTCTGCACGGTATGTACGACGAGTACGAAGACGAGTGCTGCGTTGCTTTCCACGCCGTAGAGGATGAGCATCGTCTTCACGGAGAAGTGCCAGGGTCCTGCGCCGTTGGGTGTGGGTACGATGACGGCGATGCTGCCGACAACGAAGGCGACGAGTGCGCTGCTGATGCTGAGCGACGCGGTGTCTTCGAAGCAGTAGAACGTCAGGTGGAAGTGTACGAAGTAGCTTCCCCATATGCCCAGTGTGTAGATGATGTAGAGTGTGGGGCTGTCGATGTGCCGCAGCGATACGACGCCTTGCCACAGATGTGCTGCCGCATCCTTCACGCGGTGGCCGAGCCTCATCTGCCCCACGAGCACCCATGCGAGTATGATGGTGGCGATGAGGCATATAAGCGTCACGATGTATCCCGTTGTGGTGAATCGGCCGAGCAGTTGGTCGAGATGCACCCCCGTGGTGACGAAGAAGCGGTGGAACATGGGCAGTTGCATGAGAAGAGTGATGGCCGTCACCATCAGCACGACGAGGCTGTCGACGGCCCTTTCGGTGACCACCGTCCCCAGCGACTTGACGAAAGGTATGTGGTCCCACCGTTTCAGCACGCCGCACCTTACGAATTCCCCCGACCGTGGTATGACCAGGCTCGTGGCATAGTTGACAAAGATGGCGTTGACCGCTGTTGTCCGTCTTGCATGTTCACCGATGGGCGACAGTGTCTGCCGCCAGCGCAGTCCCCGGAACACCTGGGCCGTCACGCCGAAAGGGAGCGAAGCCAGCATCCACCACCAGTTCATCTCGTGCAGCACGGTGTGTCGTATGAGGCCAAAGTCGAAGCCACGGTACATCCAGTATAGGATAGCACCGCCGAGTAGTAGTGGCAGCAGCACCTTCATGGTGCGCTCAGCCATCTTGCTCTTGACAGGGAAAATGCTCATGACGCTCTCTTTGTTTGAACACACAAAAGTAAGCCTTTTCAAAGAGAAAATGCAGTTTTTTCAAGAAAAATTTGCAAGAATGGGTAAAAGTGCCTATCTTTGCCGATGATTCTTGACAAACATTTTATAAAAACTTAAAAAACGGCGCCTATCGAAACAGCATTACTTAATAATTATCCAATATATTAAGGAATGGAATATCTAAATGAGATGACAGACGAGCAACTCGCCATGTCATACATTGAGGGTAATAACAAGGCGTTTGATTTGCTGTTGTCAAGGACACAGAGCAAACTCTTCACCTATATTATGTTCGTGGTCAGAGACCATGACTTGGCCGATGACATCTTCCAGGAGACGTTCGTAAAGGTCATCACGAAGCTGCGCCAGCACAAGTACACCAATTCGGGAAAGTTCTGTGCCTGGCTCATCAGGATTGCCCACAATGTCATCATGGACGGTTACCGCGAGCAGCGGTCGGAGCACATCATCGAGCCCACGGAGGACAACGACCTGTCGAACATGGGTGTTGATTTGCTTGACAAGAACGTGGAGAACCAGTTCGTCAACGAACAGGTGCTCAAGGATGTGCGCCGTATGATGGACATGCTTCCACCGACCCAGCGCGAGGTGGTGTACATGCGCTATTACCAGGAGATGTCGTTCAAGGAAATCGCCGAGGCGACAGGTGTGAGCATCAACACATCGCTTGGCAGGATGCGTTATGCCCTTCTCAACCTCCGCCGCATGGCGAAGGAGCACAATATGGTCCTTCAGCTTGACTGAGCCGGCTGCTGCAGAGTCCGCTGCTAATCATATTGGCAACGGCTCTGGCGGGTGTCACAATGCCTTCAGCGATGCGATGGTGGCCACAGGGTCACTGGCTTTGAACACATAGCTGCCGCTGACCAGCACATCGACGCCAGCAGCGACCAGCCGGGGTGCCGTTTCCTCCTGCACTCCACCGTCGACCTCTATCAGCGCGTGGCTGCCGCTGTTGTCGATGAGTTGCCTCAGGCGGCGCACCTTTGCGATGGTGCCCTCGATGAATTTCTGTCCGCCGAACCCGGGGTTGACGCTCATGAGCAGCACCATGTCGACCTCGCCGATGATGTCTTCGAGCAGGCATACGGGCGATGAGGGGTTGAGTGTAACCCCGGCCTTCATGCCCGCCTTGTGAATGGACTGTATGGTGCGGTGAAGGTGCACGCACGCCTCGTAATGGACGTTCATCATCATTGCTCCGAGCTGGGCAGTTCGCTCGATGTATTCGTCGGGGTGTATGGTCATGAAGTGCACGTCGAGCGGTTTCTGGCAGATGCCCGCGACAGCCTCGAGTACGGGGAAGCCGAAGGAGATGTTAGGAACAAACACGCCGTCCATGATGTCCATGTGCAGCATGTCGGCGCTGCTGCTGTTGATCATGCTGATTTCATCGCCCAGCCGTGTGAAGTCTGCGGCAAGGAGAGAGGGTGAAACAAGGGTCGGCATAGCGTGGGTGTATCAGTTAAGGCAATACACACTGTGATGCCCATTGACCTCCACCACTCGGCAGGTGCGGGCAAATTCTCGGATAAAACGTAAAGTGCGGGGGGAGGGAGTGGTCTCTTCGTGGGTAAAAATTTTCATAGGCAATTCATAATTAGTCCTGTTGTATATTTATTCAACGATACCACACCGCGCTTTATTATATCTTCGGGCATATTTATTTCTTTCATTCATGCTATTTTTTGAATTCACATAGAAAACCAACACATAATGAACCGCCAAACAGATGTTTTGAACAAAATCATTGTCGTATTTCTCGTTGTCCTGTCAGCCGTCGTGATGTCCTGCCATAGCGAGAAAGTCCCGGTCGAGGAGCCCGTCGTCTACAAGGAAATCCCATATCCCACGCCCAATGTGGCACCCGACTCCGTCAACGAGGTGCTCGGTGTGATACTCCATCACACGGCACTGCCCACCGTGGAGGAAGCCCTCCTCGAGCTCACCCGTCCTCGGGGTGTGAGTTCGCACTGTGTTGTCGACACCGACGGCACGCGCTACATCCTCGCGCCCCCCACCGCCGTCACCTTCCATGCCGGCCTGTCGGTGCTCAACGGCAGAGAGAAGTGCAATGCCTTCACCATAGGGCTGGAGTTCCAGGGAAACACCGTGGAGCAGCCTCTCACCGACAACCAGATACGAAGTGGTGTGCAATACCTGTTGCCCATCATCCGCGAATACCATATCCCGCTATCCAACATCGTCACGCACAAGATGGTGCGCGACAGTTTCATGATTTGTTTCCCCGACCACCGCTGCAAGGACAAGGTGGATATCACCCCCACCGAGTATGCCCGTATGATGGCGGCGCTGAAAGAGGAGTTGGAGAAGGAGAATTAGCATAGCACAAAAAATCACGGTTCTGATGCCGTGAATAGGGAAAAAAATGCTAAATTTGCACCCTGCAATGGCCCGGTGAGCCCTGATGCCCCGTGGTCATCACATTTTGACCATCAACAAGAAAAATATGATAGTTAAAGTATGCGGCATGTGTATGGCCCAGAACATACACGATATTTCCAAGTTGGATGTCGACTGGATCGGCTTCATTTTTTGGAACGACAGTCCCCGAGTCGTCAAGCAGATGGCCTCGCGTGGTGGTTTCTATCCCGACTATTCCTCATTTGTGAAGAGTCCCGACGACCTTGGTGGCATCCCCGAACTGGCAAAAAAGGTCAACAAGCCCCAGCGTGTGGGCGTCTTCATCGATGAGATGCCTCAGACCATCCTCACCAGGGTGTTCAACTACTACCTCGACTACGTGCAGCTTCATGGCGAGGAGGAGCCTGTGATGATAGAGAACCTTCATCGCACCCTTGCCGACATCCGCCCCGTGAAGGTCATCAAGACCATCTTTGTAGGTGGAGAGGATGATTTCGCGCAGTGCAAGCCCTATGAGGACGTCGTGGATTATTTCCTTTTCCATCCACTGTCGGAGCAGAAGGGTGGCACAGGCAAGCGTTTCGACTGGTCGATATTGAAAGCCTACGACGGCAAGGTGCCGTTCCTCCTCAGTGGCGGTATCGGTCCCGATGATGTGGACGCTATCAAGGCCATCAGCCATCCCATGTTTGCCGGTGTCGACATCAATTCCCGTTTTGAGACCGAGGTCGGCGTCAAGGATGTGGAGAAGGTGAAGGCTTTCACTGAGGCCTTGAAGGGATAATCGCCACCGGAGTTTATGCATCTGAAAGACTATCTCAACGAGTACGACCGCTTCGCTGCCGCCGCCGGTGTTCAAGTGGTTGAAATCGGCGAGGGTTATGCTGTTGCCGAGATGACGGTGGAGAAGAGGCACGTCAATGGTGCCAATGTCTGTCAGGGTGGCGCCATTTTCACCCTTGCCGATTTGGCTTTTGCTGCTGCCGTCAATAGCGGAGGCGTGCTGACGGTGGGCACCACTAACAACATCACCTACCTCCGCTCGGCTCTCGAGGGCGACCATCTCACTGCCGAGGCCCGCGAGGAGCCCCACCACAAACTGCCTTTCTGCGAAATCAGGGTGACCAACCAGCGTGGCGAACTGGTGTGCGTCATGACGGGCTCAGCCTATCGTAGGAAAGGGGTGGCGATGCCTCCCGAAGGATGATAAGGAGCGTTTGGCACAATGCCAAAACAGCACAATACGCAAAGGCACGCTTGTCGTAGGACAGGCGTGCCTTTGCGTATCGAGTAGAATTCACATTTCTTTTATCCTATCTCCCTGAGGTATCTGTCGGCCTCAATGGCGGCCTTGCATCCACTGGCAGCAGCAGTGATGGCCTGTCGGTAGTGCGGGTCGGCCACATCGCCTGCGGCGAAGACACCGGGCAGTTTGGTGCGTGGTGTGCCATCGAGTGTGATGATGTAGCCAGTGGCGTCGGTGTCGAGCCATTGGCTGAACAGTTCTGAGTTGGGCTTGTGGCCTATGGCAAGGAAGAAACCGTCGATGGGCAGGTCGTAGCGCTCCTCGTCGGGCTGTCCGAGTCTTTTTACCACATGAGCGCCCTCCACGCCGTCGTCGCCATAGAGTCCAAGCGTGTTGTGCTCGAAGAGGATTTCGATTTTCTCGTTGTCGCGTACACGTTTCTGCATGGCCTCAGAAGCCCTGAGGAAAGGTTTCCTCACAATCATATACACCTTCTTGGCGAGGCCTGCCAGATAGAGCGCCTCCTCGCAGGCCGTGTCGCCTCCGCCCACCACTGCCACGGTGCGTTTGCGGTAGAAGAAGCCGTCGCATGTGGCGCATGCGGAAACCCCCTGTCCGGCATACTTCTTCTCATCGTCGAGCCCCAGGTATTTCGCCGAGGCTCCAGTGGCGATGATTACGGTGTCGGCCTCTATCTCATGACCGTCTTCTGCGGTCAGCACGTAGGGTCTTTTGCTCAGGTCGGCGCCGACGATGGCCCCGTCGCGTAGGGTGGTGCCCAGGCGCTCTGCCTGAAGCCGGAGGTCGAGCATCATCTGGTTGCCGTCGACCCCCTCGGGGTATCCGGGGAAGTTCTCCACCACAGTGGTTTGTGTGAGTTGTCCTCCTGGCTGCATGCCACAGTACTCTATAGGTTGGAGGTTGGCCCGTGAGGCATAGATGGCGGCGGTGTATCCAGCCGGTCCGCTGCCTATGATGAGGCATTTGGTGTGTTCTCTGTCAGCCATGATGTTGTATCAGCAGTGATGTTATTTCAGCAGTTCGATGATTTTCTGCTCGATGACTTCGAAATTCTCGGTGGGTTCGAATCTTGCGACGACCTGTCCACGTTTGTTGATGAGGAATTTGGTGAAATTCCACTTGATGTCGGGGTTGTCCTTATAGTTAGGGTCGGCTTGGCTGAGCAGATTGTCGAGGATGCCCGCGATGGGGTGTTTCATGTCGAATCCTTCGAATCCCTTTTGCTCCTTGAGGTATACGAAGAGCGGGTCGGCGTCCTTGCCGTTCACCTTCACCTTTTTGAAGCGTGGGAACTCCGTGCCGTAGGTGAGTTTGCAGAACTGGTGTATCGACTCGTCGGTTCCCGGTGCCTGCTGGTTGAACTGATTGCAGGGGAAGTCGAGGATCGTGAAGCCTTCAGAGTGGTGTCGCTCATAGAGTTTCTCCAGTTCTTCGTACTGAGGTGTGAATCCGCATTTGGTGGCAGTGTTGACGATGAGTATCACTTCGTTGGCATACTCTTTCAGCGACACAATGCCTCCTTTTCTGTCCTTGACAGAGAAATCGTAAATAGTTCTCATTTTTCTTGATATAATTGGGTTAAGGTGCCTTTTTCATAAGACGGACTTGGTGTTGCTCCCCTTGTCGGGGGCATTCTACTGCAAAGGTACGTTTTTTTTCTGAAACAAAAAAGATTTTTTGAGAGATTTGAAAGATTTGAGGTTTGAGATTTGAGGTTTGAGGTTTTTGATTGGTTTTTGGGGATGGCTTTCTGTAGGAGGTCGGGCTCTCCGAGGCTGACAAAGGTTATCGAGGCGGAAATAGGTGGTCGAAAAAATGGAGTGGAAGAATCCTTCAATCAAGGGGACAGGGCCTTGACGGAATTCTCAAATTCCATCAAAAACCAGTCCCCTTGATTGACCTAGAATAGAGGTTTGAGATTTAAGAACAGCCAAAGGCTGTACCGTCACCTTGCCCAGGGGCGTTCGTCCCAATAGGACGTTGAACGATTATCACTTGCTGAAACTGAGCAGGCTCATACTTTTTTCTGATTAAATGATAGATTAGTGAAGAATTCTCTCTCTCTATGAATGTAATCCATCACTCAACCAAAAAAATCAACGATGTCAGGCAATATGTTCCACAAGATGATGATGAGTTCTATGCACTTTTTCTGAGTGTGTAACCATTATCATCTACAGAATGAAGAGAACAGAAAAGAAACTGAAGTCAAAATTCGGACACTCCTGCAAGTTCCACTGGGTAGAAACTTGCCGTTGGCTCATGAAGTATGACCGCAAGTATGTGGCCCACCATTTTGGTGATGCGCGACATCTTCCTTTTTCCCGGGGCAACTCCGGTGATTATCATGCCTGTTGGTTCTCATGCAAAACGGGAAACTACATCGAACGTTTTCTGCTCAAGCATGTAGGAATGGATGCCGACATGGTGTTCCATCAGTTCAGCAAGCTGGGTTGGAGAAACACCCGTGACATGTATAAGATGTGGTGCCGCCATGTGGCTCCTTGGTATCGCTTCTATGTTTCAGAAGAAGGCATCCTGAAGGACGGTTGGCATGGTGATGATGCCGTCGAACAGCCCGAGGAGTCCGAGGAGAGCCTGATCACCGAGAAACTCACCCCCAGCCAGATGCTTCATAATTCGAAGGTAGAGGTCCCCAGCATAAAGTGCTGTGAGCATATGCTCAGGAATGGCATCTATGCCGGTAGGATGGGCAAGTTCTACGTGGAGTACGAGGGCCGCGTCATCCTCTGTCAAGTCTATCATGTCGTCTGCCGTGACTCCCGTCAATGGAGCCTGGTAGAAAAAGACTACAGTAAGGTGTCGATACTCGGTTCCCGCCGCAACATGCGTTGGTTCCATGACTGCATATGGTATGGCTGCAATGAGAATCTGGATGACGTTAAATATTACAATGGCTGGGTACGTTACCATGACTTGCGTCCCATGGTCAGGATAGAGGAAGTCCGCAGTCAGTTGAAAAAAGCCGCCCCTTAGGCGGCTTTTTCTTATATTAGCTGTTATCAATACTTAGTTATTATTTCATTTAATCGTTTGAAAATCAATGAGTTATTATTCTCGCTCGAAAAAACAAATTCATTTGCTTTTTGCTCGCTTATTCGGATTCTTGCACTATCTTTACATAAGATAGGCAGCACCTCGGCAATGAAAATAAAAAACTTCGATTTTTTATTTTGCATTCCGCTCGGTTTGCATAAAATCCTCACGCTCGAAAAAGCAAATTCATTTGCTTTTTGCTCGCTTATTCGGATTTTTGCACTACCTTTGCATAAGATAGGCGGCACCTCGGAAATGAAAATAAAAAACTTCGTTTTTTTATTTTGCATTCCGCTCGGTTTGCACTACCTTTGTACCCCATAGTATCATGATAAGGTTGATAGGATGAAAAGACAGCTGATGAGAAGACTCCTGTTGGTTGCTTTGCTGTGCCTCCTCACCACGATGGAGGTGTTCGCCGTGAAAGCCTCCCCCTTGCCTGCCGTCGTTCTTCAACCCGATGGCACAAGACTCACCGTGTGTCTTCATGGCGACGAAGACCAGCACTACAGCACCACCACCGATGGTGTGTTGCTGGTGCGCGAGTCCGACGGATACTATGTGGCGAATGTGTTGCCAGGTGCCATGCTGGTGTCATCCGGCGTGCTTGCCCACGACCCGGGCCAGCGTAGCAAGGAGGAGCAGCGCTTGGCGGCGGCCCAGGATTTGAATGCTTTTGCACAGGCGGCAGATGGTATGGCAGAGCGGCGGCGGGCACGTCGCGAGCCCGTGGCCACCTCTTCCACCATGTTCCCGCATTCTGGCAGTCCCAAGGCAGTGGTCATCCTCGTCGACTTCCCCGACCGGCCCTTCACCATCGACAATCCCTCGCTGGTCTTCGATGAGTATTTCAACGGTGAGGGAAAACTCCCCGACCATGGTTTCGGCGAGAGAGCCAATCAGGAAAGTGTGGCCAGCTATTTCGCCACCGCAAGTTTCGGGCAGTTCACCCCCCAGTTCGATGTCTACGGGCCGCTCACCATGCCTAAAAAACTGTCGACCTATGGTGGTGAGCGGAGTGACGGGTACGACGAAGACATGGATTCGCTCTTCTACGATGCCTGCATGCTGATGGACAGCACCATCGACTTCTCGAAATATGATGCCAACGGAGACGGTTTTGCCGACCTTGTCATCATCCTCTATGCCGGTTATTCCCAGTCGATGGGCGGCAACAGCAACGACTGCATCTGGCCCAAGTCGGGGGCGTTGTCAGTCACCGATTCCTTCGATGGGATAAAGCTCAAGCGGTATGCTGTCAGTGCGGAGCTCAACGGCTACCCCGGCTGCTGGAGCAACGCGCCGCTGGTGCGTATCAACGGCATCGGCACCCTCTGCCATGAGTTGTGCCACACCCTCGGTCTCCCCGACTTCTATCCCACGGGTTCTGCGGGAAAGACCGTCAAGGGCAACAACCAGGCTATGGAGTTCTGGAGCCTCATGGACAGTGGCAACTATCTCAACAATGGGTACACCCCCGTGGCGCTCAACGCATGGGAGAGGGAGGCACTGGGCTGGATAGACATTCCCAACCTCACTGCGGCAGCCGAATACGAGATGAAGTCCATCGACGAGGGCGGAAATGCTTACCGCATACTCAACGATAACGACGAGAGCCACCGTGAATATTTCATCATCGAGAACATCCAGCAAGTGGGTCTGAACACCTACCAGAAGGGTCATGGGCTGCTGGTCTATCATGTGGACTACGACCCGTCGCTCTTCTCCCTGTCGGGCAACAAGGCCAACAACACGAAGGGCCGTCCCCGCATGACCGTCGTCCCCGCCGATGGGCTGCTCCTCGCCCAGTACAACATCGGTAAGAAGTTGAATGGTGATACCGTCGCCATCACGTTCAATGATTTCTACTCCCAGCTCGAGGGTGACCCTTTCCCCGGAAAGATGAATGTGTCGGCGCTCAACGACACGATGCAGCTTGTCAACTTCAAGGTCTATAAGGGCGAGGGGCTCAACAAAGCCCTCGACCAAATCGCCGAGAGCGCCGACGGAGTGGTCACCTTCCGGTTCATCGCCGATTTCGACGCCCATCTCCATCCGTTCACCAAGGGCGATGTCAATCACGACCGCAAGGTGGATGTCGTCGACGTAATGCTCATCGTCGACCATATCCTCGGCAAGGACGACGGAGACAAGTTTCATGCCTCCGAGGCCGATGTGGATGGCAACACGACGATAAATGTCACCGATGCCATGTCGGTCGTCGGCATCATCCTCCGCAAGGAGTAGAAGGGCACGGAGAAAGGAGTAGAAGGGCACGGAGGAGAGCGAAAAAGCGGGTTTGGGGGAAAACTCTACCACATTTTAGGGAAATCCCCAAAAAACTTGCTGCTTTCTCCCTTGCAAGTTTTTTGGGAAAAGCCTACCTTTGCAGTACAAAAATGATAGAACGAACAAGATTAATAACCTCTTTAAATTGAAGAACGATGAAAAGATTTACTTTCAATGGCGTTTGGGTGTTTTTGGCAGCACTCGCTTTCACGCTCACCAGCTGCGAGGACGAGGATATCGCACGCACCCTTGAGGGCACCTGGGAAGGCAATATGTATGTGTCTACTTATTTCGACTACTACGACAGGTATTATGATGCCACCTATTCCGAGGTGTGCTTTGTGCGCGACCCATACAGGTATGCTTCTGGCGATGGCTATTGGGTAGACTATTACAATGACTCCTACTGGGGCCGCAACTACCTCGCCAACCACATCTACTGGGAGGTGAACAACGGCAACATCAGGGTGCACTTCGTGGAGGAGAACTCCGATGTGGTCATCTACAACTATCAGCTTGACAACTCTTATTTCACCGGTTACATCGAGCTCTACAATGGTGGCAGGCAGAGGTTTCAGCTGAGGCACATCTCCTCGCCCAACTGGAACTCCTACTACTGGGGCTACGACGACCGCTATTTCTATGGCAACGGCACCACCTTCGACAAGCAGAAGGTCAAGGGCAAGCAGCCTGTGGAGCAGCCTATGGAGGCTCCGAAGCGCATCTTCCGCGCACGCGAATAGCATTCCATCCGCTTGATGATCATACGATACCCCTTGCGGTTTGCCGCTCTCACCATCATCGTGCTCATGGCTCTTGGCTGTGAGCGCGATGATGCGTCGTATAGCAACACTCCGTTGCCTTCAGACCCCGACTCGCTCTACCAGGAGCCGTTGCAGCCAAAGGACAACCCTGCCCTTCAGCGGCTTGCCGCCAGTATCGAAGGGTCGTGGAAGGGAACGCTTGTCAGCGACTATGTGGACTACGAAGGCAAGCGATGGCATCAGACGTATGATGCCCATCTTGATTTTTCCCGTTACGAGAAGGGGTCCATCAACGGCACAGGCACAGAGGTGGACAGCCTTGAGGGCAAGCGTGTGTGGTGGATGCGGTTCTCATGGTATCTCGGTGCCGACGGAGTGCTTCACACCAGGACCGATGAAGGTGGCGTCATGGCATCGACGTCGTTGAGCGTCACCGACAGTTCGCTCACCCTCACCCTTGAGGCACCCGACGGACTGGAGACCTCGAGCTACACGCTCAGCCGTGAGATTTGACGTCGTTGAGCACCATCTGGATTTCGTAGTAGTTCACATCGGGAGGGCAAAGCGCCTTGATGGGAGCCATGCCGAGCTGGGTGCCCACCATGCCGATGATGCGCCGTATGGCTTTCAGGTGCTCAGCGCTCACGATGTCGTCGATGCTGATGTCGCCGCTTTTCACCAAGGGCATGAGATGTGTGTAGATGGTGCCTGGCGAGAGGTTGCGCAGGGTGGCTATCTGGCCGATGGATAGTCCTTGGCGGAAGAGGCGGATGGTGATGTCGGCGGTCTTTTCCTTTGGCTCTCGTGGTTCGCGGCTTTTTGTCTTTCGTTTGCTCTGCGGCGATGTCTTGTCCATGGCCTCCAGCATCGTCAGTTGTTTCTGCTTCAGATACACCGGCATGCTGAAGCCTTCCGTTGCGATGTGGAGGAGCAGCAGGCGGCGTGCGGTCAGCCATACCGACAAGTCGCCGTAGTTGCTTTCAAGACGTTTCTTCGCCTGTTTGTTTGAAGTCTCCACCCCCGTTGTCAGCCGCAGTGGTTTTTCGAAGATGCTATGGAGCGTGTCGGCGAAATACGTGGCGCTTCGGCTCACGCGCTGAAGGAAAGGCTCGGCATGCAGTTGGTCGGTCGGCATCTGCATGATGGTGGCAGTCCATTTCGAAGCCACGGTGGTGACTTTTTCCTTGAGCTGCTGGAGTGTCTGTTTCTGCAGCTGTTCGAGCTGTGGGAAACTTCGTGAGAAGAACTCCACGAACGTTCGTGTGAGGTGCTGCTGCAGTTGCAGCAGAGGAGCGAAGTCGAACAGGTCGAGCAGCAGTTGTCGGTAATATTCCTCTTTGAGTATTGCCAGTCGTGCGATGCTTTCCCTTGCGTTCTGTTCTTGGTGTGCGATATAGTCATCCACCCGGGTGTCGTTGATGATGGACCTTGGCCTTATGGGCGACGAGAGCACCATGCCCTCGAGCGTTCGGCATCGGCTCAGCGCCACGTACACCTGTCCGGGAGCGAACGAGTGGTTGGCGTCGATGACGGCATGGTCGAAGGTGAGGCCCTGGCTTTTGTGTATGGTGATGGCCCATGCCAGCCGGAGCGGGAACTGAGTGAATGTGCCGAGCACCTCGGTTTCTATCTCATGCGTTTCTTCGTTCAGCGTGTATCGTGTGTTCTCCCAGGTCAGTCTCTCCACCTCGATGTCGTTAGCGTCGCCTGGGCATCGCACTCGTATATGCTGTCCGTCGGCATGTGTCACATGTCCTATTCGCCCGTTGTAGTAGAGGTGTTCGCCCGACGGGTCGTTTTTCACGAACATCACCTGTGTGCCTTTCTTGAGCACCAGGGTCTGTGTGGTGGGGTAGGCGAATTCAGGGAATGTTTTCTCGATGGTGGCGTAGTAGGAGAAGGCGGGTGTGGTGAGCCGTGCCAGTTCGCTCTCGTTGTGCTGGTCGGCCTGCCAGTTGTGCGTCGTCAGTCTGATGTAGTCCTGTCCCATGGGAGCGACAAATCCGGGGATGTAGCGCGTGTTGAGGCGCGCCAGCACCTCGTCGGTCACCTCGCCCGTGCGTATGTGGTTGAGGATGTCGAGGAAGGAGAGGTCTTGCTGTCGGTACACCTTTGTGAGCTGTATGGTCACATAGTCGGTTTTGGCGAGCGCTTTCGAACTGAAGAAATAAGGTGTGGCATAGTGTGGGCTGAGCAGTTCCTCCTCCTCGGCAGTCACCACCGGTGTTAGTTGCTGCAGGTCGCCGAGCATGAGCAGTTGCACGCCTCCGAACGGCCGGTAGTGGTCGCGGTATCGTCGTAGCACGGCATCGATGGCGTCGAGCAGGTCGCTGCGCACCATGGATATTTCGTCGATGATGAGCAAGTCGAGCGACGAGATGATGCGCCGTTTGTCGCGGCTGAAGTCAAATTTGTTCTTGAATGTCGTGGAGGGGATGAATGGTGTGAAGGGCAGTTGGAAGAAGGAGTGGATGGTGGAGCCACCGGCATTGATGGCTGCGACGCCAGTAGGGGCGACGACCACTGAGCGCTTGCTCGAGCGGCTCACCACGGTTCTGAGAAAGGTGGTCTTTCCTGTTCCAGCCTTTCCTGTGAGGAAGATGCTTCTTCCGGTATGCTCCACGAAATCCCATGCGGTGCGGAGTTCTTCGTTGGGTTCTGGTTTCATCTGTCAGGTGGTTGCGATGTGTATGGCCAGGTTGATGGTCCTGGTGGAATGCAAAGTTAATGCAAACGCGACAAAAGCGGAAGGGTTGTCAACTGAAAAAATGTTAAGCATCTTCGGAAAATCCACAAAACATTTGGTTTTTCTCTTGCTTCATCGTAACTTTGGCTCCTCAAAAAAAGAAACACCATACGTTGCCATGCAGAAAGAAGACCAGCAGTCTCCCCATTCCGCTTCCCAGCCGATACTTGTTGCCGATGACCCCACGCCATGGTATGCCATCAGGCTGTTCTCCAACAGCCAGATGAAAGTGGGTGAGTATTTCAAGGAAAAGGGGATAGAGTATTTCATCCCCATGCAGTATCGTGTTTATGAGGATGAGCAGGGTCATCCGCGCCGGAAGTTGCGCCCTGTGGTGAGCAACCTCATCTTCGTCCGCAAGACCATGAGCGAGCAGCAGATGCAGGAGATGGTGTCGCAGTGTCAGTTCAAGATGTCGGTCATCACACGCGACCGCAGCACCCGGGATTATTACGAGATTCCCGGCAAGCAGATGTTTGAGTTTCGTGCGATGTGCAACCCCGATATCCAGATGCGCCGTTTTCTCAGTGCCGACGAGGCCCGTCACAAGGCTGGTTCCATGGTGGAAGTGTGCCATGGGCCGCTCAAGGGGCTTACGGGCCGGCTGGTGAGGGAGAATCACAAGTATTTCCTCCTGAAGGAGGTGCCGGGGATGGGTGTGATGCTCAAGGTGACGCGCTGGTGCTGCAAAGTGCTTGCTTGAAGCACTTTGCAAGTTCAGAACTCCGATGTGAAGTGGAAGCGTATGTGCTTGAAGTCTTCCTGGGCCATGGTGAGCACATAGCCGCTGTCGGCAAGGAACACATCCCTTCCCTCGCGGTCCTTGGCCATGTATTGGTATTTCCGGCGTTTGAAATTCTCCAGTTCCTCTTCATCGTCAGACTCTATCCAGCATGCTTTGTGCAGGTGGACGGGTTCCCATCGGCATTTCGCGTTGTACTCGTTTTCGAGCCGGTATTGGATGACTTCGAACTGCAGTTGTCCGACGGTGCCTATGATTTTCCTTCCGTTGAACTGGTTGATGAACAACTGTGCCACGCCTTCGTCCATGAGTTGCTCGATGCCCTTGGCCAGTTGCTTTGCCTTCATCGGGTCATCGTTCTCGATGTATTTGAACATCTCGGGCGAGAACGAGGGTAGTCCCCGGAAGTGCAGTTGCTCACCCTCGGTCATGGTGTCGCCGATTTTGAATATGCCGTTGTCGGGCAGTCCGATGATGTCGCCGGGGAAAGCCTCGTCGACTGTCGATTTCCGCTGGGCCATGAACTGTGTGGGAGATGTGAAGCGCAGCGTCTTTCCCAGTCGCACGTGGTAGTAGGGCTGATTGCGCATGAACCGTCCGCTGCACACCTTGCAGAAAGCGATGCACGAGCGGTGGTTGGGGTCGATGTTGGCAGTGATTTTGAAGATGAAGCCGGTGAATTTCTCTTCTTCGGGCTGCACCTCGCGTTCCTCGGCGGGTGTGGGTCGTGGGCAGGGAGCAATTTTCACGAAGCAGTTGAGCAGTTCCTGCACGCCGAAATTGTTGAGTGCACTGCCGAAGAACACCGGTGCGATGGTGGCTGCCCGGTAATCCTCCACGTCGAAGTCGGCATAGACCCCCTCGATGAGTTCCAGGTCCTCTCTGAGTTGTGCGGCATCGCTCTCACCCACTTGTTTGTCGAGTGCGTCGCTGTTGACGTCGATTTCCACCTTTTCGGTGACGCGTTGCTTATCGGGAGTGAAGAGGTCGAGTTTCTGTTCGAAGATATTGTACACCCCTTTGAACTTCGCGCCTTGGTTGATAGGCCATGAGAGGGGCCGCACCTGTATCTGCAGTTCCTGCTCCAGTTCGTCGAGCAAGTCGAAGGGGTCGCGCCCCTCGCGGTCCATCTTGTTGATGAAGATGATGACGGGTGTGTTGCGCATCCGGCAGACGTTCATCAGTTTTCTCGTCTGTGTTTCCACACCCTTTGCGCTGTCGACCACGATGATGGCAGAGTCGACGGCGGTGAGTGTGCGGTAGGTGTCCTCGGCGAAGTCCTGGTGTCCAGGTGTGTCGAGGATGTTCACCTTGTATCCTTCATAATCGAACTCCATGACAGATGTGGAAACCGAGATGCCACGCTGCTTCTCGATGTCCATCCAGTCGGATGTGGCGGTTTTGCGTATTTTGTTGCTCTTCACCGCTCCAGCCACCTGTATCTGTCCGCCGAAGAGCAGGAATTTCTCGGTGAGGGTGGTTTTTCCCGCGTCGGGGTGCGAGATGATGGCGAATGTGCGTCGTCTTTCTATTTCGCTGTTCATGATGCGTTGTTGAAATGGCTTATTGCAGTTTGGCGATACAGTCGGCGAGCGACTCTTCCCAGTAGGGTATCTCTATGCCGTATGTCTTCTTGATTTTTGTCTTGTCGAGCACGCTGTAAGCGGGTCGTTTTGCCGGGGTGGGGTAGTCCTCGGTGTGCAGAGGGCGCACCTTGCAGGTGTTGATGCCTGCCAGCCGGTGTATGGCCTTTGCGAAGTCGTACCATGAGATGACACCTTCGTTGGAGAAGTGGTAAACGCCAGGCACGATGCCCTGTTCCACAGCAGTCATGATGGCGGCGGCGAGGTCGCGTGCGTAGGTTGGCGTGCCCACTTGGTCGGCCACCACTCCGAGTTCGCTCTTCTCGCGTCCCAGTCTTATCATGGTTTTGACGAAGTTTTTCCCGAACGAGCTGTAGAGCCATGCTGTCCGTATGATCATTGTTCGTTTGCAGAACTTCGACACGCCCAGTTCGGCGGCGAGTTTGGTGCTTCCGTAGACGCTGTCGGGCGATGGTGTGTCATCCTCGGTGTACGGCCTGCAGTTTTTTCCGTTGAACACATAGTCGGTGGAGATATGTATCATCCATCCTCCTCGTTGCTCGATGGCATTGGCGAGATAGGCAGGAGCCATGGTGTTGAGTGTGGTGCAGAGTTCCTTGTCGCTTTCTGCCTTGTCCACGGCAGTGTATGCAGCGCAGTTGATGATGCCGTCGATGGCATTTTCGTTCACATATTTCTCCACGGCCTTCTGGTCGCAGATGTCGAGTTCCTCCACGTCGGTGTTAAAGAATTGGTGGAGGTTGTGGGCTTGTTCGATGAGTTGCAGCTCGCTGCCCAGTTGGCCTTTGCAGCCGGTGATGAGAATGTTCATAACAGGTTTGTTTTCTGAATGTATGTCAGTGTGTTCAGTCCCAGTCGATGCCTTCTTGTTTGTCTTTGAGGTAATAGTCGGAGAGCATGCCCATGAGCGTGCTGATTTCTTCTATGGCATGTCGTGTGTCGGGTGTGATGTCTTTTTTTTGCAGTCTTAGCAAGAGCACACCGTAGAGTGCGTTGAGGCATGTCTCCACCTCGCTGGCCTCCTTGTCGCCCCGGTTGCGCAGTTCCACGATGAAAGGCAGCACCTTGTAGTATTCAGCTCGGTAGAAGGGGAATTTTGGACTGTCGAGGAGTCTGAGGTGGAAGTCGTTGAGGTCTTGTACGACGACTTTGTTGATGGGCAGGTGCCCTTTTTCGCGGCATCCCTCCTGGTTCATCATTCGTATGAGGTTGCCATACCAGTCGGTGAGTTCCTCGGAAACCTCCGGTGGATATTCAAACTGCGAGAGGTATTCTTTTTTCAGGCGTGTGAGGCTGCATCCGTATGCCCGGATGATATCCTCGACTTGCCACATGTAAAGCACATACTCTGCGATGTTTTGTTTCTTTAGTCGTTGGGATACGTACATGTCAGTAATGGATGGAGAAGATGTTGAACACGGTTCCCAGCAGCACCATGACAGAGACGAAAATCACGACGATGCCGATGACCCTGTTGATGACGATGATGCCGCTCTCGTCGAAGATGGCCCTGATTTTGTCGATGAGCCATGTGAGTCCGAACCACCACAGTATGGCTCCTCCGACGATGCTGGCATAGCCTATGAACATCACCAGTGGCCTTCCCGGTATGATGAAAGCGAACTGTGCGAAACTGGCCATGAAGAGGAAGATAATCAGTGGGTTGGACAACGTGACGAGAAAGGCCGTGATGCCGTTGTGAATATAGGTGCCCTTGGCCAGTCCGCTGTGGTGCATGTTGCGAGTGGGGTTGGAGCGGTAGCAGAAAATGCCGAAAGCGAGCAGTACGAGACAGCCCATCACTTGCAGGAAAAAGCGGTTTTGAGCATTGTTGATTAAGTCCATCACATAGCTCATTCCCAAGCCGGTGATCATTGCATAAATCAGGTCGCTCGCCGTGGCGCCCAGTCCTGTAACGAAGCCGTACCACCGTCCTTTGTTCAGTGTCCGCTGCACACAAAGAATGCCCACCGGCCCCATGGGGGCTGATGCCAAGATGCCGATAATGAGGCCCTTGAGGATGGTGTCGACAATGTCGATGTGGAACTGGATGGGCATAACGTTTGCAAAATTGCTAAATTTTTATGAGAAGAGCAAATTTTTAACACGAAAACTGAGAATTGGCTTCCTTTGCCAAGTCGTTTTGGGAGAACGACAGAGGGGACAGAAGAAACAGAGGAGAGTTTCTTTTGCATTTGAAGTTTTAAAAATTCAACACAGAGGCACAGAGACACAGAGTAACACAGAGTTTTTATACTTGGGAGGTAAATAGACGCCGCATTGCGACGTCTCTACTGCAAGCCATCGGTAATTGTTGTTTTTTGAACTTTTTCTATTTTTTCTTAGCGAAGTGTTTTTTATTTTCTCTCTCTTAAATTGAGATCACACATGCAATCGGTACTGTCGAATCTTACTTAAGTTGTTTTTTTATTTTCTCTTCTTCAATATGGCAACCATTGCAGGTGATAGAAGTTGTAGTCTTCCAAGATAATATCGCCATAATTTTGCCGTTTGACAAAAAATGTATATCTTCGCAGCATAAACCCAAAAGCTCGTCATCATGGCATCCATAAAACTCCTTCCCTACGGCATATCCGACTTCAAGCAGCTCAGGCAAGAGCAACTCTATTACGTGGACAAGACGATGTATCTCCCTGTGATGGAGGAAACCGACCATTTTCTGTTCCTCATCCGCCCTCGCCGCTTCGGCAAGAGCATCTTTTTGAGCATGCTGCGCTCCTACTACGACATCAACGAGCGCGACAACTTCGAGTCGCTCTTCGAGGGGCTGTGGATTGCCAACCACCCCACGAAGGAGCGGGGGAAATTCCAAATACTCTACTTCGACTTCTCGATGATAGGAGGCACATCCGACGTGCTGGAGCAGAATTTCGAGGAGTATTGCCAAGTTATGATAAATGAGTTTGCCCACAGATATGCCTCTTTTTATGAAGACGACTTTGAAGCAAGTGTGGCAAACCTACATTCCTCACGCGCTAAGCTGAGTTATATCAACGCCAAGGCCAAGACCCTCGGCCACTCACTCTACCTCATCATCGACGAGTATGACAACTTCACCAACACGGTTCTCAACGAGGAGGGCGAGGCCATCTACCATGGCCTGACACATGCCTCCGGCTTCTACCGCGAGACTTTCAAGCAGTACAAGCCCACTTTCGCGCGCATACTGATGATGGGTGTTTCGCCGGTGACGATGGACGACCTGACATCTGGCTTCAACATCGCCAGCAACATATCCACCAGCCCAGAGTTCAACATGATGCTGGGCTTCTCCGAGGAGGACGTTCGCGGCATGATACGCTATTACAAGAGCGTGGGGAGGCTCGACGGGCACGACGAGGAGTCACTCCTGGCAGAGATGAAGCCATGGTATGACGGCTACTGCTTCTCCGAGGAAGTGGTGGACAGCGACCCTAAGATGTTCAATTGCGACATGGTGCTTTATTACCTCAACCGCGTGATGAGGACAGGGAAAAGTCCCCGGCAGATGATAGACCCCAACACGCGCACCGACTATGCCAAGATGCGCCGCCTCATCCAGCTCGACACCTTGGACAACTACCGCCGCGGCATCATCCACAAGATATCTGAGGAGGGCTTTGTGGTGGGGCGCCTCCAGGAGTCGTTCGACGCCAGCCGCCTGGCCGACCGCGAGAACTTCATCAGCCTGCTCTTTTACTACGGCATGCTCACCATCGACGACATTGATGGTGCCGACCTGCGGTTCGTCATCCCCAACAACAACGTGCGCCTGCAGTACTACGACTGGCTGCTGAGTGAATACCAAAGCATAGCAAGGATAGACATCTCACGCCTGAACGAGGCATACAAGAATGCAGCCCTGCGTGGCGACTGGCGTCCGATGCTTGAGACGATAGCCGAGGTCTACCGCGACACCACGAGCGTGCGCCAGCTGATAGAGGGCGAGCGCAACCTTCAGGGTTTCATGAACGCCTACCTGTCGCTCAACCCCTATTATATCGTGGCCCCGGAAGTTGAGGTGGCTCACGGCTACTGCGACTTTTTCCTCATGCCCGACTTCATCCACTACCCGATGGTGGCGCACAGCTACATCCTGGAGCTGAAATACCTTAAGGCGGATGCCACGAAAGCGGAGGCAGATCGGCAGTGGAATGAGGCCGAAGAACAGATACTCCGCTATGCGGAGGCCCCGCGTGTGCGCCAGCTGATGGGCAACACACAGCTCCACCTGCTCATCCTGCAAATCCGCGGCTATAATCTTGAGCGGCTGGGCATTGTGGATTGATTCCTTAATCCAACTTATTCTACGCTGGTCTCGACAGCACAGATTGCATATGTGTTAGCTAAAGAAGAGAATAAATAAAAAAACGCTGACGCTTAAGAAAAAGAAGAAAAAGGAGGAAAAAAGCCTCACCCTAACCCTCCCCAGAAGGGAGGGAAATGTCCTACTTCAAAGCCAAAAGTAGAAAAAGGCGGTATCCGCCTCACAAAAAGGGGGAAAAAGCCCACTTGCTGAGGAATCAGGGTTCGAACACGCATAAAACATTATGTAAATGTTTACATATAAAGCAAGTCCCTACGGTGAATCAACGTCAATGATGACGGGCTTTTCAAGACTTCAGAAACTTGAAGAAAAAAATCAGAATTAATAGAACACACCTATGGTGTATATGATACCATAAAAGCATACACACGCCCCCTAACCCTCTCTACCTTAGATGGGGAAATAATTACCACTGCATATATAGAGTTGATTTGCAAGAAACAAATTGGACACCCTACTTGAGAAATAAAGATTCAAGTTGAGATATAAAGATTCAACACAGAGACACAGAGTAACACAGAGCTTTTTTTGTGTCATTCTCCTGCCATGGTCTTAAGATGCTATCCGTGAAGAATCTTGCAAGTGTGTGTCTTGGTGTCCTTGTCGTAGTTGACACCCACGAGGAGGAGGTCATCGACATGTTGCGCCACTTTTGCTGGATAATGCTTGCGAAGAATTTGGTTAATGGCGGAGTCGGCATCCTTGTCGTATTTCAATTCCAAGACGATGGCGGGGGAAACAACATTCTTGCGGGGTATGAGCACCAAATCGGCAAAACCTTTGCCTGATGCCAACTCACGATGTATGACATAGTTGTTGCGGGCATAGTAATAGACAATGGAGAGCACACAAGCCAATGAGTTTTCGTTGTCGTAAGAAAGGATGCTTGTATGTTCGTCGTGGGCGGCATCCACGCCACGCGCCACCGCCTCGCAGTCACCGTCGAGGGTGGATTGGAGTAATTGTTTCGACTTTTCTATGGCATCGATGACGTGCCGCCAGTTGGTGGCCTTCACGGCATTGACCATCTCACCCGCCACTTCGCGATTGGGGATGTAACACTCCTCCTCATTCCAGTCGTAGGCAAGATAGCCCAAATGGATAAGCACCGTGAGCACATCATCACGGCTCCGAATGACCGACATGTCGTTCTGGAATCCTGTAGGGTCAACAGAACACCTTTCTCCACTCAGCATGCGGATGATGTCATCCTTCAATCCCTCGAAGTTCATTTGAATGTAATCCTTCACGGCGTCGAAGGCTCCCGTGGAAGCCCAGTAACTCTTGCACATATCGCTGTTGCGTGCGGACTGAAATCCTTCATTACCGATGTTGATGTACGTTCCCATGATTTTATGTTTTCGCATGCAGTGCAAAGATAGTTATTTGTGAAAGCACAAAATAAACTCCATAAAATGGCTCATGAAAAATCATGTGTAGTTAACAAGCTTGCTCTCTTTGCTACTGCAACAGTGATGGCCCGTTAAACATAAAGTAACTTGAGGGTGCATAATTGCACAAACCTCGTTTCTGCCCGTAAAGATAAGCATGGTCTTGACTTTTTTATTCACCAGACGTAAAAATCCATAAATTTTTATGTACTTTTGCACCTATAAAAAACGGTCCCTAAATCATAGACGCGAACCATCTATCAACATGAATACCGATATACTTGTTATTAACGAAGAAGACAAAACCGTGACTGGTGTGGAAGACAAGACCATCACCTCTGTGACCATTCCTGAGGGAATCGAGGGGATAGGGAAACATGCCTTCCAAGGCTTTAGCAACCTTACGTCCATCAAGTTGCCCAACGGACTGATGAGAATCGAGTGGAAGGCATTCCATGGATGCTCGGCTTTGACATCCGTCACCCTGCCCGACGGTCTGTCGTGGATTGGCGATTATGCCTTCTATTCCTGTTCCAACCTAAGGACCATCAACTTCCCCGACAGCATGACAACCATTGGGCATGGGGCTTTCCTTGGGTGCAAATCATTGGCATCCATACACATCCCCGGCAATTTGGAAAAAATAGAAAGCAGTGCCTTCTCTGGCTGCACCAGTCTCACTTCCCTCCACCTCTCCGAGGGGGTGACCACCATCGAGGGATGCGCTTTCGAAAATTGCCCCAACCTGACCTCCATCCACATCCCCGACAGCGTGAAGCAATTGGGAGCGTTGGCTTTCAGCTACTGCTCTGGACTGACGTCTATCTCAGTGGGCAAAGGAAATCCCGTTTACGATTCGCGCAACGGATGCAATGCCATCATCGAGACCTCGTCGAACGTGTTGATAGCAGGATGTGAAAACACGGTCATCCCCCAAGGTGTGGCACAAATTGGCGAAGAGGCATTCGGTGGCTGTTCAAGACTGACATCCATCCATATCCCCGACTCAGTGACAGTGATAGATGGAGGAGCCTTTGTGGCTTGCACCAACTTGAAAACAGTCCATATCCCCGACAGCGTGAAAAGCATAAGGATGATGGCGTTCGCTTACTGCACCAGTCTGGAGTCCATCATCATTCCCGAAAGCGTGACCTACATCGAGGGAGGCGTTTTCGACAACTGCCCCTCGCTAAAAGACGTCTATTTCAAAGCAAAAAATCCAAACGAGATGGAATTGGCTGAGGATTTTTACGAAGGACCTCTCGACGCATGGACCATCCATGTGCCAAAAGAATCGGAAGACGAATACCGCAACCATCCCATCATCGGGAAGTTCGAGAACATCAAAAGCGAATAGCCCCCCCTCCAAAACCCATCTACAGATGAAAAAAGCATATCTATACCTCGTCTTTCTACTCGCTCCACTCTATGTGATGGCGCAGGAACCCTACGCCGTGTTCACCTCGGAAAAGGTGGGCAACGAGACAGTGGGCACACTTACTTTATATTACGACAACGAAAAGGCCAAAAGGAGCGGTGAGAAATATGCTCTCGGTCAATGGGATGCCACAAGAGCGGATATGAAAGCCGTGGTGTTCAGTCCATCCTTTTCCAAATACAAATCACTTACAAGCACATCAGGGTGGTTTTCAAATTGCACGAACCTAAAAACCATCTCGGGCATGGAGAACTTTCACACAGACAACGTGACAAGTATGAGTTGGATGTTCTCTGGCTGCATTAGTCTGACGGACCTCGACGTGAGCCATTTCAATACCTCTAAAGTGACCGACATGGCACTGATGTTTGAAGGATGTGAAAGTCTGAAGAGCCTTGACATCAGTCATTTCGACACCAGTAATGTGACATCTATGGAATGGATGTTCACCAATTGTACTCAGTTGAAAAGCCTCGACGTGAGCCATTTCGACACGAGGAACGTAACGAACATGGCACGGCTGTTTGACAATTGCAATAGTCTGACGAGTATCGACGTGAGCCATTTCGACACCAGCAAGGTGACGACCATGCAGCGAATGTTTGCTTTCGCCGCAAGTCTGACGAGTATCGACGTGAGCCATTTCGACACGAGGAACGTAAAGAATATGAATGGGTTATTTGAATACTGTCCAAGTCTGAAGAGCCTCGATGTCAGTCACTTCGATACCAGCAATGTGACAAACATGAGTAGTATGTTTGGCATCTGCTCGGAAAGTCTGACAACTCTCGACGTCAGTCGTTTCGATACGAGGAATGTCACCGACATGAGTTGGATGTTCGACGGTTGTTCAGGGCTGACGAGTCTCGATGTGAGCCATTTCGACACCAGCAAGGTGAAAAACATGGCACTGATGTTTTCTGGCTGTGAAAAACTGAAGAGCCTCGATGTCAGCGCTTTCGACACCAGCAATGTGACCGACATGATGTGGATGTTTTCCGATTGTTATGAACTGACGAGTCTCGACGTGAGCCATTTCGACACCAGCAAGGTGATCAACATGTCGCTGATGTTTCATAACTGCAATAATCTGACGAGTCTTGATGTGAGCCATTTCGACACCAGCAATGTAACGACCATGAAATTGATGTTCTCCACATGTACCAAACTGACGAGTCTCGATGTGAGTCATTTCAACACCAGCAAGGTGACGAACATGGGGTCTATGTTTATCAATTGCCAAAATTTGACGAGTCTTGATGTGAGCCATTTCGATACGAGTAACGTGACTGACATGAGTTACTTGTTTTCAAGCTGCGGAAATCTGACATACCTCGACGTCAGTCATTTCGACACCAGTAACGCCACCGACATGTCGGCGATGTTCAATGCTTGCGGAAGTCTGACGAGCCTCGACGTGAGCCATTTCGACACCAGTAATGTAACGAACATGGAGTGGATGTTCTGTTCATGCTGTGGCTTAACCAGGCTTGACCTGAGCCATTTCGACACCAGCAAGGTGACGAGCATGGAGGAGATGTTTTTCAGTTGTACTTGTTTGGAGAGTATTGGCTTGAGGCATTTCGATACCAAAGAGGTGACGAACATGCACTATATGTTTGGCAATTGCCTCGGCCTTACGAGTCTTGACCTATCGAATTTTCATTTTTCCTCTTCCCAGAACACGGAGAATATGATGATGATGGCCGATATCAACAAACTGAGCACCTTGGTGGTTCCCGCCACGGCCAATGAACTTGATGCCACTGCCTGCACATCTGTGGGCTCATCATTCTCGCCTTGTCTGCTGGTGCATCCCTCTTCTTTCACACCGCAGAAAGACGAAACGGGCAAAGACTGGTATATGTGGAAGGGTGGCTATTTCAAATCCGTGGAACGCTATCTGGGCGATGTGAACCTTGACGACAAAATTGATGTCACCGACGTCATGAGTATCGTCGACCACATCCTGTTGAAACCCCTAAAGACCTTTGCCACCTATAACGCCGATATGAATGGCGATGGCATCATTTCCGTCACCGACGTCATGATGGTGGTGGATATCATCCTCAACAAGGAGAAGTGACTCTATCCCGATAAGGAATTATGTATCACGGGGACGGGGAATTTGATATATTTTGCAAACACCTTTTGCGGAATGACAAAAACGGATCAAAATCCGTCCCCGTGATCCGAAAACTCCGTCCCCGTGATCTGCGTCCCCGTGATCCGGAACTAAAAGACTGCGTTATGAGAAACATCGTATTACTTTTCCTGTCGCTGTGGACTTGCACGGCAGCCACGGCAGGCACACTGACCCAGTATGTCAACCCCTATATCGGCACCGGAGGGCACGGCCATGTGTTCTTGGGCGCCAATGTACCCTTCGGCATGGTGCAGGTGGGACCCACCGAACCCGTGCGGGGGTGGGACTGGTGCTCAGGCTACCATTATTCCGACTCCGTGCTCCTTGGCTTCAGCCATCTGCACCTCAGCGGGACGGGGATAGGCGATTTGGGTGACATCGCCCTCCTGCCCGTCGACCGTCCAGACCGCCGGAAGTACCTTTTCGGTCATGGTGATGAGCAGGTGCGCCCCGGCTACTATTCCCTCCGCTTGCGTGAGAGCGGCATACGCGCAGAACTCACCGCCACCACCCGCTGCGGCATGCACCGCTACACCTTCCCCGCCCATCAGACCGAGGCGATGTTCCTGCTCGACCTCGACCGGGGCATCGGGTGGGATGGCACTACCCAGATAGAACTGACACAGACCACAGAAAGCATGGTGGTGGGCTATCGCTACTCACGCGGTTGGGCCCGCGACCAGCGCGTCTTCTTCGCCGCGGAGTTCTCCAAGCCTATACGTCTCACCCCATTGTCTGGCGACACCCTCACGCTGATAACCGCCGCCACCGACGGCCAACCGCTCCTCGTCAGGGTGGGCATCTCGCCCGTCAGCACCGAGGGGGCGGTGAGTAATCTGCGGGCCGAACTTCCAGGGTGGGACTTCGATGCGGTGGCAGCGGCTGCCGATGATGCCTGGGAGCAGCAACTCGGCAAAGTGCGTGTCAAAACCGTCGACGACACCACACGCCGGATTTTCTACACCGCGCTCTATCATACCATGGTGGCACCCTCGGTGTTCTGCGACGTCAACGGCGACTACCGGGGAGCCGACGGGCAGGTGCGGCACGGCGACTTCGTCTGTCACACCACGTTCTCACTGTGGGACACCTACAGGGCAGCGCACCCATTGATGACCCTCATCCACCCCGAGCGTCAGCACGACATCGCCGAGACCATGCTGCATATCTGGAAGGAGCAAGGCAAACTGCCCGTGTGGCACCTCTGGGGCAATGAGACCGACTGCATGGTGGGCAATCCCGGCATCCCCGTCATCGCCGACATCGCCCTCAAGCGATTTGATGTGGACGTCGCCCAGGTGCTCGCCGCAGCCAAAGCCTCCGCCATGCGCGATGAGCGTGGCATGAAGTATCTCAAGAAGTATGGCTATCTTCCCTACGACCTCGACAAAGAGGACGAGACGGTGGCGAAAGGCATGGAGTATGCGCTTGCCGACTACTGTGTGGCGCGTGTGGCCACCCTTCCGGGCAGTGGCGATTATACAGGAGCCGACTACCGGTATTTCGCGGAGAGGAGCCATGCCTGGCTCAACTACTTCGACCCCGCCACGGGCTTTATGAGACCGAAAGACAGCCAGGGTCATTTCCCAAAAACGTTCAGTCCCTTCAGCACCACCCTCGACGGGCGCAAGGACTACACCGAGGGCAATGCGTGGCAGTATCTCTGGCTCGTGCCCCATGAGCCGAAGCGCCTGGTGGACCTCCTCGGTGGCGACAATCGCTTCGCCATGCGCCTCGATTCGCTGTTTCTCGCCGAGGGAAGCCTTGGCGAGGAGGCCCCGCCCGACATCACCGGATTGATAGGGCAGTATGCACACGGCAACGAACCGAGTCATCATGTCGCCTACCTCTATCATTATGCCGGGATGCCTTGGCGTGCCGCGCCGCTGTTGCGCCGTGTGTGCCGTGAGATGTATGCCGACGCCCCCGATGGCCTCTGCGGCAACGAGGACGTGGGGCAGATGTCGGCATGGTATATCCTCACTGCCATGGGACTCTACCAGGTGGAGCCCTGCGGTGGGCAGTACCTCATTGGCTCGCCCCTGTTTGATGAGGTGGAGATGAAGGTGGGCGGCGGCAAGACCTTCCGTGTCGTGGCACACAACAATAGTGCCGACAACATCTATGTGCAGTCGGCACTCCTCAATGGGAAAAAATACAATAAGTCGTATCTGGATTTCACCGACATCGTCGGCGGAGGAACCCTCACCCTTCAGATGGGCAGCCGCCCCTCCACTTTTGGCAAAAGTCCTACGTCGCGCCCCGGGCGTTAGTTGCCGTAACTCATCCCTGCTTGGCGACGGAGACGCCCGGTTGGAAATCGTGCACGATGTGCAAGTCTCTTTGTGGGAACGGGATGGAGATGTTGGCGTTGTTGAGCGTCTTGTAGACACATTCGAGGATGTGGCAGTCGGCGCTGTACTGCGTCTCGACGGGCACCCACGCCACCACCTTCAGGTTGACGCTGCTGTCGCCGAACTCGCGCAGCAGAACCTGCACGGAGTGGTGGTTGGGGTCGTTGGCGATGAACTCGAGTTTCCCTATTTCCGTCACGAGAAGCCTTCGGGCTTCGTCGATGTCGGTGCCGTAAGCCACCCCCACGTCGAGCGTGTGCATCTCATAGCCATGCGTCTTCGTCATGTTCTTGTAGTTCTTGGTGAACATCTGGCTGTTCTGGAAGGCGATGACCGAGCCGTCGACCGTTTCGAGCATGGTGCTGGTATAGCTGATGCTCACCACCTTTCCCCTGATGCCATCGCAGATAATCCAGTCGCCCACCTTGATGCGCCCCGTCATCAGCGAGATGCCGTAGTAGATGTTCTCGAGGATGTCTTTCGATGCGAAACCGATACCGGTGGAGAGTCCTCCCGACACCACCATGATCCAGGTGTTGTCGACATGGCATATGGCGAGGCTGATGATGAGCCATGCGCCCCACACCACCAGCTGGATGATGTTCTTTCCCATGACGAAGCGGCTTTCCGCGGTGCTGGGGTCCTTGATGTGGTAGTAATGCCTCAGCATGGCTTTCGCCGTTCGGTTGATGTAGGAGAACACCATCCACAGGATAATCACCAGGGCGATGTTGAGCACGCTGATGGTGATGTTCGGCGAGTCGATGAACTTATAGGTGAAGATGCGCCAGGTGAGTTCTCCAAGGTTGAAAATGGCTGCCGCCCAGTAGATGGCGAGGAGCACCGACATCACCCCGAGCGAGGGCAGCAGCACGCTGTAGAGCAAGTCGCCAAACCATGTGTCGGTGATTTTCGGTTCCGTATAAACCTCCCCGTTTGCGACGATGCTGTCCTTCCGCTCCTGTTCGTGGCGCAGGCGGTAGGCCTTGATCCATGAGCGCAGGCAGGTGATGGTGAGAATGCATGTGAGCTGCATGATCCACCAGATGAGCAGTTGCACGCTGAGGAGCGTGTATCCCAGCCATGAGCTGCAGACCGACACCAGGAACACCATCATCGAGATGTAGGTGTAGAACATGTCGGAGCGTGGGATGTTGTGGTTGTTGTGGCTGATGACCCACCACTGCCACACCGAGCATATCAGCAGGATGGGAGGCAGGATGAGGTTGACCAGTTCATTGGGTATGAGGATGATGCGGAATGCGATGATGATGAATCCGATGGCGATGAGCGGAGCGTAGATGCGCAGTGCGCTCATGAGCTGCTGCGCTTTGACGCGCAGCAACAGCGAGACGAGGATGACGCCGAGCAGCCATGCATACTGCGTGAGCAGGCCGCTGGCCATGATGAAGAAATTCTGTTTCCATGAGAGCCGTATGACCTGGAGCGCGACAGCGAAGATGAGCACGGTGGCCGCCATGATGATGGTGCTGCGCTTGTCGGTGAAGTCCTTTGACTTGAGGCGGCCGGGCAGAACCTTCGCCCCGATGAAGCTCAGCGCGAGGGCAGCAAGAATGAAGATGGCCATCGTCACAAAGAGTCCAATGATGGTGCGGCTGTCCCATTGCGACTGCACCTCCTTGCTCGAAGGTTCGTATTTCTCAATCACCGTCTCTTTGGTCTTCGACAGATGCCGCCGGAAATTCGTCAAAATCATTAGGTAATTCTCGCCACCGTTGACGAAGATATTGTTTTGTATCTCGTTGTAACGCAGGTTGGCATAGTCGTTCAGGTGGAAGAGATGGTCCTCTGTGCTCTTGTAGATATTGATGTAGTCGTTCATGCTCTCACGGTTCTCGCGGAGCATGCGGTCGATGCACACCGCAAGGGTAAGGCACACGTTGCGGTCGATTTTCGCCTTGTCGGACAGGTTCATCACCGGCATCTTGTTCAGGCTGTTCTTCAGACTGTCATATCGGGCAATCTCGCTCTCGATGTTCTGGATGCTGTTGCGGAAAGGCTGGATTTTGCGGTGGTAGTCGTGGTAGAGCTTCGTCACCTCGTTGCAGGCATAAGTGAGGTCGAACACATAGCCCTCCTTCTGCGAATAGAGCATCAGCGCATTCTGATTGCTTCGCTTCGAGATGTCTATCAGTTCCTTGAACACTTGCTCACGGTATTGTTTGTGGCCAAGTGCCTCGTGCTGAAGCTCATGGTAATAGTCTGTAATGTCCTGGCGGAGAATCGACAGGGTGTGGTCGAGGTCTTTCTCCTTCAGCACCGCCTGCGAGGGAAGGGCAAGCAGCAGTGCCGTCAATATCATCATGAGCCTTGGGAAAAAGCTCTTGTGCAAGGTGGTTTCCATTTTCCAATCAACAATAATTTCCAACTCGCTTGCAAAAATACACTTTTTTTGCCATTTCGCACCCTCTTTACTGCTTTTTTAACAACAATGGAGGTGGTTTTGGCGTAATTTCTGTTTTGGAAAAAGGCAGAACGCTTCAATATTTCTGCCTCAAATGCATCAAGCACAAAAATAATTGCTATATTTGCACAAAAATTATGTGTCTGTCTTCAATAGTCACCATATTATTCAAAATCAGGCATGGGAACATACATCAATGTAGGAAACGAGGGATTTCGCAGAATCCGCAATAGCGAGTATGTCGACAAATCAGGGCTGATAGCTGTTGTCAACAATACGTTGTTTACCGAACAATGCTTCAGCTGCGTGACCCGCTGCCGGCGCTTTGGCAAGTCAATGGCGGCGAAGATGCTGTGTGCCTACTACGACCACTCTGTCGATTCGCGGAGCTTGTTTTCAGACCTGGAGATAGCCCAAGACCCGTCGTTTGAGGAGCATTTGAACAAATATCCCGTCATCTATCTCGACATGACCTCTTTTGTGACAAAGTATAAAGATGAGTCAATCGTGCAGAAAATAGATTCCGCCTTAAGGGCCGACGTACTAAGAGCCTATCCTGGTCAGGAGGAACAGAAGGGTGACGACCTGATGGATTGCCTCTTACGCATCGCCGAAACCACGGGTGAACGCTTTATCTTCATCATTGACGAATGGGATGCCATCTGCCGTGAGTTCAGGTCTGGCACGTCGGCCATGGACCGCTACGTGGATTGGTTGCGGCGTATGTTCAAGAGTATTGACGGCACCAGGGTCTTCGCTGGTGTCTACCTGACGGGGATATTGCCTATTAAGAAGTATAAGACAGAGTCGGCTCTAAACAACTTCATCGAGTATTCGATGGTGGAGCCTGGCGATATGGGACAATACTTCGGTTTCACCAAAGATGAGGTGCGTGCCTTGGCAGATAAGCATGGAGCGGATTTCGACGAGTTGGAGAAATGGTATGACGGCTATCAGATTGGCGATGTCTTCTCAATGTTTAATCCCAACTCGGTGATGCAAGCCATCCGCCGCCGCCGATGCAAAAGTTATTGGGCCACCACAGGAGCCTTTGATGCGGTGGCCCATTACATCCAGATGAACTTCGAGGGACTGAAGGATGACATCATCCACATGCTTGCAGGAGGACGATGCCCCGTTGATTCCTCAGGCTTCCAGAACGACATGTCAATCATACTCAGCAAGGACGACGTGCTAACGGTTCTCATCCACTTGGGTTATCTCTCCTATGACATGAATGAAGAAGAATGCTACATTCCCAACCGTGAGGTGTCAGGAGAGATGGTAAATGCTGTGAAGGCCAACAGTTGGCAACCCATCGTTGATGCTATCCAGCAGTCAAAAACACTGCTCCGTTCCACCCTTGACGGTGACTGCGAAGCGGTGGCACAGGGCGTGGATGCCGCCCACGACGAGACCACCAGCATCCTGTCCTACAACAATGAAAACTCACTGGCCTGCGTGCTCTCCATCGCCTATTATTATGCCCGCAACGACTACATCATCCACCGCGAGTTGGCGTCGGGCAAGGGATTTGCCGACCTCGTGCTCATCCCCCGGAAGAACGTCGATTCGCCCGCCATCATACTTGAATTGAAATACAATAAAGATGCCGATGCTGCCATCGACCAAATCAAGCGTAAGAACTATCCAGCCAAAGTGGCTGATTACACGGGCGACCTGCTCCTCGTGGGTATCAACTACGACAAGGAGGCCAAGACCCATACATGCAGGATGGAGAGGGTGAGTCTGTAGGCAGCGAGGCAAAAATAATCGATGAAAATGACACTTATAGCCGACAGTGGAAGTACAAAGACCGACTGGTGCTTGGTGGAGAATGGATGCGAACAGCTCCGGGTCGCCACCCAGGGCATCAATCCTTTCCATCAGGACGACAGCCACATAGTGAAGATACTCCGTGACGAACTGCTTGCAGCGATAGGGGAGGAGGGAGCCCAATCCATCCGTCGCGTTAGTTTTTACGGTGCAGGCATACGTCCTGAGATGAAGCCCCGCATGCAGCAGTTGCTTTGCGGTGTGCTCGGGGTGAGCGACGTGGAGGTGGAAAGCGACCTCCTCGGTGCCGCGAGAGCCCTCTTCGGCAAGGACGACGGCATCGCCTGCATCTTAGGCACCGGTGCCAACTCCGGCCTTTTCATTCATGGGGAAATCGTGGCCAACACCCCCCCATTGGGCTATATCCTCGGCGATGAGGGCAGTGGGGCAGTGCTGGGAAAGCATTTTGTCGCCGACCTCTGCAAGGGACTGATGCCCAGTGGTTTGCTCGAGGTATTCTTGTCGGAAACGCACCAGACCGTGGCCGACATCATCGGCGCTGTCTATCGCCAGCCACTGCCCAACCGCTACCTTGCGCAGACATCCCGTTTCATCCACCAGCATCTCCACATTGAGGCCGTCAGGCAGTTGGTCGTTGACAATTTCCGGGCCTTCTTCTCGCGTAACCTCACCCAGTATGGCCGCCCCGACCTTCCCGTGCGTGCCATCGGAAGCGTGGCCTACTACTACCGGAGCCAGCTTGAGGAAGCCGCCGCTCTCGAGGGATACCACCTCGACCAAGTGGAAGTGAGCCCTATGCCGGGCCTCATGGCCAGGGAAAGAGAGGCGTGAAAAGCGCCCCTTTTTCCTTTCTTTTCAAGAGAATAGTCTCGAAATACTCCAAATCTCAATACTTAAAGGAAAAAATCAAAAACATTAACAATCGTTTGTCTTTTTTTTATTACCTTTGCAGCCGAGTCAACTAAAACTCTTGATAGGAATACTATCATTAAAAACATATATATATGTATTTCACTTTGTTAATTACCGTCATCCTGACGGCAGTTGTCTTGGTGGTGGGTGCATACGTCATCGCCAAGCTGATTGGGCCTCGGTCGTATAACAAGGTAAAGGGTGAGCCATTTGAGTGTGGTATTCCCACGCACGGGTCGTCATGGATTCCCGTGTCGATAGGTTATTACCTCTTCGCCATCCTCTTCCTCATGTTCGACATCGAGACCGTCTTTCTTTACCCATGGGCGGTAGTAGTGCAGAAGTATGGTGCTATGGCAGTCGTCAGCATCGGCTTCTTCCTGCTCGTGCTCGTATTTGGCCTGGCCTACGCCTGGCGGAAAGGAGCGCTGGAATGGAAGTAAGAAAGCCACACATCAAAAGCATTCCCTACGAGGAGTTCAAGGACAATGAGGCCCTTGAGCGCATCGTGGAGGAACTGCACGAGGGCGGTGTGAATGTTATCACCGGCAGCCTCGACCAACTCATCAACTGGGGCCGTTCCAACTCGCTCTGGTCGCTCACCTTCGGTACCTCTTGCTGCGGTATCGAGTTCATGGCCGTTGGCTGCGCCCGTTACGACTTCTCGCGCTTCGGCTTCGAGGTGACCCGCAACTCACCCCGACAGGCCGACCTCATCATGACCGCAGGAACCATCACCCACAAGATGGCGCCGGCATTCAAGAGACTCTACGACGAGATGGCAGAGCCCAAATACGTCGTGGCAGTAGGTGGATGCACCATCTCGGGAGGTCCCTTCAAGTCGAGCTATCATGTCGTCAAGGGCATCGAGGAAATCGTGCCCGTGGATGTCTACATCCCCGGATGTCCACCGAGACCTGAGGCCATTCTCTATGGAATGATGCAGCTGCAGCGTAAAGTGAAAATCGAGAAATTCTTCGGCGGCGCCAACCACAAGCAGTCGGCAGAGGAGCGCGAGCTCGGCCTGTCGAACGAGGCCATCTCCTCGGGCTGGAAGAGCCCCATCGTCGTCACCGACGTGCCAGAGGAATTTGTCGAGGAACTTAAAAAAGAAAGGGAGGACGCCAAATGAAACTCGACAGCATCATTCTCAGTTTCGACGCTTTCTCCAAGGAGATGAGAAAGCTCAAGGAAGACCGTCACTTCGATTTCCTCGTCACCATCATCGGTGAGGATTTCGGAGAGGAGGGCTTGGGCTGCGTCTATATCCTCGAGAACACCGAGACGCATGAGCGCACCAGCGTGAAGACCATTGCCAGGCAGACGGGCGACGACTATGTCATCCCCACCGTCATCGACCTGTGGAAGGCCGCCGACCTCCTTGAGCGCGAAGTGTATGACTTCTACGGCATCAAGTTCCTCGGCCATCCCCACATGGAGCGCCTCTTCCTTCGCAACGACTTCAAAGGTTTTCCCTTCCGCAAGAACTGGAAGTTCGACGATGCCTATTCCCTCGAGGACGACAAGGAGAGCGACTATGTCAGCCAGTATTCCCTCGACGACGACGGGAAGCTCGTGTGCCACAAGCGCCGTCTGTTCGATGAAAATGACTATGTGATCAACATCGGTCCGCAGCACCCCTCCACGCATGGTGTGCTGAGGCTTCAGACCGTGCTCGATGGCGAGACCGTGAAGCGCATCTATCCGCACCTGGGCTACATCCACCGCGGTATAGAGAAGATGTGGGAGGGCTACACCTACCCCCAGACCCTCGCGCTCACCGACAGGCTCAACTACCTCTCGGCCATGATGCACCGCCACGCCCTCGTGGGCGTCATCGAGGAGGGCATGGGCATCGAGCTCACCGACCGCATCCACTATGTGCGCACCATCATGGACGAGCTTCAGCGTATCAACTCGCACTTGCTCTACTGCGGCTGCTGCGCCCAGGACCTCGGGGCCCTCACCGCTTTCCTCTACTGCATGCGCGACCGCGAGCACGTGCTCAACGTCATGGAGGAGACCACCGGCGGCCGCCTCATCATGAACTATTATAGAATAGGTGGACTTCAGGATGACATCGACCCCAACTTCGTCGACAACGTGAAGACCCTCTGCAAGTATCTCCGTCCGATGATTCAGGAGTACATGGACGTCTTCGGCGACAATGTCATCACCCACAACCGTTTCGAGAAAGTGGGTGTCATGGGTCTCGAGGACTGCATCAACTATGGCGTGACAGGTCCTGCCGGACGTGCCGCCGGCTGGTGCAACGACGTCAGGAAGAACCATCCCTACGACATGTACGACAAGGTGGAATGGAAGCAAATCACCCTTAGCGGTTGCGACTCCATGGACAGATACCTCGTCCATATCGAGGAAATCTACCAGAGTCTCGACATCATCGAGCAGTTGATTGACAATATCCCCGCGGGCGACTTCTACGTCAAGCAGAAACCCATCATCAAGGTGCCTGAAGGCCAGTGGTATTTCTCTGTCGAAGGCGCGAGCGGAGAGTTTGGCGTTTACCTCGACTCCAGGGGCGACAAGAGTCCTTACCGCATGAAGATGCGCCCCATGGGCCTCACCCTTGTGGGAGCGCTCGACCCCATGCTGAGAGGTCAGAAGATAGCCGACCTCGTCACCACGGGTGCAGCCATCGACTTTGTCATTCCCGATATCGACAGATAACCCCATTCCCGAATCAAGAATTACATCTATATGTTTGACTTTTCTATCGTTACACAATGGTTCGACTCGCTGCTCCGCGACACGCTGGGGCTTGGCGATTTCTGGTCGATCCTGATTGAGTGTGTGCTGGTGGGGGCTTTCATCCTTGTGGCTTATGCCCTCATCGCCATCGCACTGATCTTCATGGAGCGAAAGGTTTGCGCATACTTCCAGTGCCGTCTCGGCCCGATGCGCGTCGGTCCCTGGGGTGTGCTGCAGGTGTTCGCCGACGTGCTGAAGATGCTCATCAAAGAGATTTTCTTCGTCGACAAGGCCGACAAGCTGCTCTATGCTGTCGCCCCGCTGCTCGTCATCATCGGTTCGGTGGGAGCCTTCGGCTTCCTGCCTTGGAACAAAGGCGCCGTGGTGCTCGACTTCAACGTGGGCATTTTCCTTCTCACCGCCATCTCCTCGATTGGTGTCGTGGGCATCTTCCTTGCAGGCTGGGCCTCCAACAACAAGTATTCCGTGGTGTCGGCCATGCGTGGCGCCGTGCAGATGATATCGTATGAGATATCGCTCTGCCTCTGCCTCATCACCTCAGTCATCCTCACCGGCACGCTGCAGGTCAGCGGCATCGTCGAGGCACAGACCGGCCCGTGGCAGTGGCTCATCTTCAAGGGTCATATCCCCGCCATCATCGCGTTCCTCACCTTCCTCGTGGCAGGCAATGCCGAGGCCAACCGCGGCCCGTTCGACATGGCCGAGGCAGAGAGCGAGCTTACCGCAGGCCACCACACCGAGTATTCGGGCATGGGCTTCGGTTTCTTCTATCTCGCCGAATACCTCAACCTGTTCATCATCTCGGGTGTTGCCGCCACCGTGTTCCTCGGCGGATGGGCGCCCGTCAACATCGGCATCGAGGCATTCGACAATGTGATGAACTACATCCCGGGCATCGTCTGGTTCTTCGGCAAGTCATTCTTCATCGTATGGCTCCTCATGTGGGTCAGATGGACGTTCCCCCGTCTGCGTATCGACCAGATTCTGAAGCTCGAGTGGAAGTACATCATGCCGCTCTCGCTCCTCAACCTGGTGCTGATGACGCTTGTCGTGGCCTTCAAACTCCACTTCTAAACCAACCCGTCAGACCATAATCACAACAGAAAAATGGAAAACAAATCATATTTCGGCGGTATCGCGGATGGCATGAAGACTTTGGTGGTGGGCCTCAAGACCACCCTCGTGGAATATTTCACGGCGAAGTCGACAGAGCAGTATCCCGAGAACCGCAAGACCACACTCCATGTGGCGAAGCGCCACAGGGGTCGCCTTGTGTTCAAGCGGGGCGACGACGGGGCGCACAAATGCGTCGCATGCACGATGTGCGAGAAGGCCTGTCCGAACGGCACCATCAAGATAGTGTCGGAGATGCGTACCGATGAGGCCACCGGCAAGAAGAAGCGCTTCCTCATCGACTACCAGTACGACCTTGGCGACTGCATGTTCTGCCAGTTGTGCACCAATGCGTGCAACTTCGACGCCATCGAGTTCACCAATGATTTCGAGAACAGTGTTTTCGACCGTGCCTCGCTTGTGCTCCACCTCGACAAGGAGGTGTATAAGGGTGGTTCGCTGCCTCAGCTCATCGACGGAGGCGCACCGCTCACCATCGGAAAGTTCAATACTAAAACCAAGTAAAGGAATATGGCTAATATCGTAATGTTTGGCATTCTGGCCGTGGTCATTCTGGGCTCGGCCATCTATTGCGTTCTCACCAGGAGCATCATGCGGGCTGCCACATTCCTGCTTTTCGTGCTCTTCGGTGTGGCCGGCATCTATTTCCTGCTCGACTACACCTTCCTTGGCGCCGCTCAGATCAGTGTCTATGCAGGCGGCATCACCATGATTTACATCTTCGCCATCCAGCTCGTCTCGAAGCACACCCTTCAGGGTATCACCGAGCGTCTGAAGGGAAGCAAGATCATGGCAGGCTGCATCGCCGCTGCCGTGGGATGCGCCATGGTGCTCTTCATCCTTCTCAAGCAACATTTCCTCACCCAGGCCATCCCCAACAGCGAGGTGCCCATGAGTCTCGTGGGCGACACCCTCATGGGTTCGGAGAAATACCAGTACGTGCTCCCGTTCGAGTTCATCTCGCTCTTCCTCCTGGCCTGCATCATCGGTGGTATAGTTATATCAAGAAAGGACAAGTAACATGATACCAGTAGAATATTTCCTCATACTCAGCACGCTGCTCTTCTTCATCGGCGTGTTCGGCTTTGTGACACGGCGCAATCTTATCGCCATGCTCATCTCCGTCGAGCTTGTCCTTAATGCCGTTGACATCAACTTCACGGTGTTCAACAGGCTGCTTTACCCCGGACAGCTCGAGGGGTTCTTCTTCACGCTCTTCTCCATTGGTGTTGCTGCTGCAGAGACCGCTGTCGCTGTGGCCATTATCATCAATGTCTACAGACGGTTCCACAGCGACCAGGTCAACAGTATTGAGAACATGAGACTATAACCCTTAAACCTTAGAGAACAATGGATTACAGTTATTCTTTTCTGATACTGCTTCTGCCGGCCCTCGCCTTTGTCTTCATCGGACTGATGGACGACCGCCTGTCGCACCGCACAGCCGGTTTGATAGGTACCACATCGCTGGGTATCGTCACCGTGCTGTCGTACTATACCGCGTTCACCTATTTCACTGCACCAAGGCTCGCCGATGGCACCTATGCCACCTTCGTGCCCTACAACTTCACCTGGCTGCCGCTCGGAAACCTTCACTTCGACATGGGTATCCTCTTCGACCCCATCTCGGTGATGATGCTCATCGTCATCTCCACCGTCAGCCTCATGGTGCATATCTACTCTTTCGGCTACATGCATGGCGAGAAGGGTTTCCAGCGTTACTACGCCTTCCTGTCGCTCTTCACGATGTCGATGCTGGGACTGGTCGTTGCCACCAACATCTTCCAGATGTACCTCTTCTGGGAGTTGGTGGGTGTGAGCTCCTATTTGCTCATCGGTTTCTACTATCAGTTGCACACCGCCGTGGCAGCATCGAAGAAGGCCTTTATCGTCACCCGTTTCGCCGACATGTTCTTCCTCATCGGTATCCTCATTTTCGGCTACTACACCGAGTCGTTCAGCTTCTCCTTCGTGCCGAATGTGGAGATGGGTGCGGGCACCACGCCCTTCATCGAGTGCAACACCGCGAAGGCATTGGCAGCTGGCGGCATGATTTTGCCCACAGCGCTCGTGCTGATGTTCATCGGTGGAGCCGGCAAGAGTGCCATGTTCCCCTTGCACATCTGGCTGCCCGACGCCATGGAGGGTCCCACGCCGGTGTCGGCGCTCATCCATGCCGCCACGATGGTGGTTGCCGGTGTGTTCCAGCTGGCCCGTATGTTCCCGTTGTGGATTGAGTATGCTCCACAGGCCATGAGCATCGTGGTGTGGGTGGGTGTGTTCACCGCCTTCTACGCTGCCGCCGTGGCATGTGCTCAGACCGATATCAAGCGTGTGCTCGCCTTCTCCACCATCTCGCAGATAGCCTTCATGATGGTGGCCCTCGGCGTGTGCCTGCCCGGCCATCACGGAGCATTGCTCGACAACCACGCACAGTTGGGCTACATGGCTTCGATGTTCCACCTCTTCACCCACGCCATGTTCAAGGCATGCCTCTTCCTGTGCGCAGGTTGTGTCATCCATGCCGTGCACTCCAATGAGATGGCGCTCATGGGCGGTCTTCGCAAGTACATGCCCGTCACCCATGCCACCTTCCTCATCAGCTGTCTGGCCATCGCCGGCATCCCCTTCTTCTCCGGCTTCTGCTCGAAGGATGAGATTATCACGGCTTGCTTCGATTACAGCTCTGTCGTGGGATGGATCATGACCGGCATCGCCGCCATGACGGCCTTCTACATGTTCAGACTCTATTACGGCATTTTCTGGGGAACGGAGAACAAGGAGGCCCACGAGCACCATACACCTCACGAGGCTCCTCTGTCGATGACGGTGCCCCTGATCATCCTCTCGGTGATTACCGTGGGTGTGGGTGTCTACTCCACCATTGCAGGCTTTGCCGGTTGGGGTGGTAACTTCGGCAGTTTCGTGACGGCAAGCGGAACGAACTACGACATCCACTTCAACACCCAGATAGCTGCCACGTCGACCATTATCGCTCTGATAAGCATTGCCCTCGCCACCTATATCTATAAAGGCGAGAAACAACCAGTGGCCGACAGGCTCTACAAGGCCATGCCCAGGCTTCACCATGCCGCCTACCGCCGGTTCTATATGGACCAGGTGTGGCTCTTCGTCACCCACAAGGTGATTTTCAACCTTGTGTCGAAACCCATTGCCTGGTTCGACCGTCATGTCATCGACGGCACGTTCAACTTCATGGCATGGGGCACCTCCGAGGCCGGCGAGAGCATCCGCAGCTGGCAGAGTGGCGACGTCAGGCAGTATGCCGTCTGGTTCCTCACCGGCTCTGTGGCTTTAACCTTAATCCTGTTATGTGCATTGTAAAAGACTGAACAAATGAGTATACTGACTATTTTCGTAATCATTCCTGTCCTGATGCTGCTTGGCCTTTGGCTTGCACGCACGCTCAATCAGGTCAGGGCGGTGATGGTGGTGGGCTCTTCATTGCTGCTGTTGCTCTCCATCTATCTCACCGTCGATTTCATCCAGCTGAGGCATACGATGCCTGCTGAGCAATATCCTATGCTCTACACCGCCACGCACGAGTGGTTCGCGCCGCTGCATATCTGCTATTCTGTAGGTGTCGACGGCATCTCGGTGGTCATGCTGCTGCTCTCGAGCATCATCGTCTTCACCGGCACCTTCGCCTCCTGGCAGTTGAAGCCGCTCACCAAGGAGTATTTCCTCTGGTTCACGCTGCTCAGCTCGGGTGTCTATGGTTTCTTCATCTCCACCGACATGTTCACCATGTTCATGTTCTACGAGGTGGCGCTCATCCCCATGTACCTTCTCATCGGTGTCTGGGGTAGTGGTGCCAAGGAGTATTCAGCCATGAAGCTCACCCTGATGCTGATGGGTGGTTCGGCACTGCTGATACTCGGCGTCCTCGGCATCTACTTCTTCAGTGGAGCTTCCACGATGAATGTCGTGGAGATTGCTCAGCACAACAGTCTGCCTGGCATGGCCATCCCCGACCATGTGCAGAACATCCTGTTCCCCTTTGTGTTCATCGGTTTTGGTGTGCTGGGTGCTCTCTTCCCGTTCCACACATGGAGCCCCGACGGTCATGCTTCGGCGCCCACTGCGGTGTCGATGCTCCACGCCGGTGTGCTGATGAAGCTTGGAGGCTACGGATGCTTCCGCATCGCGATGTATCTGTTGCCCCATGCCGCCCAGCAACTCTCATGGATTTTCATCATCCTCACCACCATCTCGGTGGTCTACGGTGCCCTGTCGGCCTGTGTCCAGACCGACCTGAAGTACATCAACGCCTACTCATCGGTGTCGCACTGCGGTCTGGTGCTGTTTGCCATCCTCATGATGACTCGCACCTCCTGCACCGGTGCCATCATCCAGATGCTCTCGCACGGTTTGATGACGGCCCTCTTCTTTGCTCTCATCGGTATGATTTACGGCCGCACCCATACCCGCGACGTGCGCAAGCTCGGAGGTCTGATGAAAATCATGCCCTTCCTTGCCGTGGGTTATGTGCTCGCCGGTCTGGCCAACTTGGGTCTGCCGGGCTTCTCGGGCTTCGTGGCAGAGATGACCATCTTCGTCGGTTCGTTCGAGAACAACGACATGTTCCACCGTGTGGCAACCATCATTGCCTGCGGTTCCATCGTCGTCACAGCAGTCTACATCCTCCGTGTCGTCGGCAAGATACTCTACCAGAAGGTGGCCGACCCGCACTACGAGGAACTTACCGATGCTACGTGGGATGAGCGTGTGGCAGTCTGCTGCCTCATCTTCTGTGTGGCAGGTCTCGGTCTCTTCCCCCTGTGGGCCAGCAACGTGATTTCCGACGCCGTCGGACCAATCCTCAGTGTCATCAATCCCTAAATCCTGAAGTGATATGAATTACGGTCAATTTTTGAATATGATTCCCGAGGCCCTCTTGGTGGCCATACTGATTGGGATATTCATCGCCGACTTCGCCTCCGAGAAAGATGAGCGCCGCGGATGGTTCAATCCGTTGGTGTGCATCTATATGGCAGTGCTGACGCTGGTTTGCGTGCTCCCCCTGGAGCCGAAGACGGCATTCGGTGGCATGTATGTCACCACGCCGGCTGTCAACGTCATGAAGGCCATCCTCTCTCTGGCATCGCTCATCGTTGTCATCATGAGCAGGCCATGGATTACGAAGGAGGAGGGGAAAGCCCGCGAGGGTGAGTTCTACATGCTTGTCGTTTCCACGCTCCTCGGTATGTTCATGATGATGTCGGCAGGACATTTCCTCATGTTCTATCTTGGACTTGAGATGGCTTCCATCCCCATGGCATGCCTCGTCGCGCTCGATAAGCACCGCAACAACTCAGCCGAGGGTGCCGCCAAATACATCCTCACCGCCGCGTTCTCGAGTGGTGTGATGCTCTTCGGCATCTCGTTCCTCTATGGTGCATGTGGCACGCTGTACTTTGGCGATGTGGCAGAGAATCTTCATGCCAACTACCTCACCGTCATGGGTATGGTGTTCTTCTTCAGTGGTCTTGGCTTCAAGGTGTCGCTTGTGCCCTTCCACTTCTGGACGGCCGACACCTACGAGGGTGCCCCCACCGTGGTGACAGGATACCTCAGCGTAGCATCGAAGGGTGCTGCCGCCTTCACCTTCATGGCCATCCTCTTCAAGGTGTTCCCCGCTCTCTCTGAGCAGTGGCATTACTTCCTCTACATTGTCATCGTGCTGAGTATCACCGTTGCCAACTTGTTCGCTATCCACCAGAAGGACCTGAAACGCTTCATGGCGTTCAGTTCCATCTCCCAGGCTGGATACATCATGCTGGCAGTCACTGGCGAGCAGACTATGGGCGTCACAGCCCTCTCGTTCTACATTCTGGTGTATGTGGTGGCCAACCTCGCCGTGTTCAGTGTGATTAATGTGGTGGAGCAGAACAATGGCGGAACGACCAACATGGATTCCTACGATGGTTTCTACACCACCAACCCTCGTCTGTCGTTCCTGATGACGCTCGCCCTCTTCTCGCTGGCCGGCATACCGCCCTTCGCAGGTATGTTCAGCAAGTTCTTTGTGTTCATGGCAGGTGTGAGTGGCCATACGTTCGGTACGACGGTGGGTCAGTTGGCCTATCTCGTCGTGTTCATCGCATTGGTCAACACCGTGGTGAGTCTCTACTACTATCTGCTCATCGTCAAAGCCATGTACATCAAGAAGACGGAGACGCCGCTGCCCACCTTCCGCAGCGATGTCAACACCAAACTGGCTCTTGCGCTCTGCACGGCAGGCATCGCCTTCTTCGGCATCGCAAGTTGTATCTATAACTGGATATACTTAGCGGCAGAACAGTTTTAATTCCTAATTGCAAAAAAAGGCCTCTCCTTTTCGAGGAGAGGCCTTTTTTTGCAATTAGGAATTAGGAATTATTACTGCCAATCAGCCTCTGGGCGTTTTTTAGAAATTCTTAGTATCTCCTAGATTTTCCTAGATTTTCCTAGATTTTCCTAGAACTTCCTCAAACTTCCTATTCTTTCTTTCAGCGCCTAAGCATTTAGTCCTAAATAGGATATTTCTCAGCCATGCGACGGTAGAAATCATATTGGCTGGCGCGGTTGGCAGGCTGGATGCCTTCCAGTTCGGCCTGGAGCGTGTTGATGTCGCGTGTCAGTGGATGCCCTTGGGCTTGGCGTATGGCGATGCACTGCTGCAGTTCATAAAGTGCACGTGGCTTGTCGCGTTTTGCAAGCATCTGTGCGAGTTGGAGGTGATACCCACTGCGGAACTGCGCCTGCCTCTGCTGCATGATGGCCTGGCAAAGGAGGGCGGCACGTGGCCCCTCCTCGGTGGTGAGCTGAGCCAGTTCGGCATAGAGCCAACTGTCGTGGCTCCGTGCGAGCAATTGTTTGTAGATGGCGATGGCCTTGTCGCGCTCTCCCATGATGGTGTACACCACGGCCATGAAGCGTTGGTTGTTTTTGTTGCGTGGTTGCCGGCGGAGGGCTTCATGCAGCAGTGGGGTGGCGATGAGGGCATTGTCGGTCGTCGGATGCTGGCGCAGTTCATGGAAGGCTCGTGTGAGCATGCGCTGAGCGGGCGAGGGTAGGGGGAAAGTCTTCTTCCCGTCGTCCTCTCCCTCCTTGGGCTGGGGAGTGACCGCCTGCCAGTCGCTGTCGGTGAGATGCTCCACGCCGAAAGTCTTGATGAATTGCAGGACGCTGTAGGCCGGCACCTCCTCGCTGAGGCGCAGTGCATGGTGTATGATGGCGGCATGGCATTTCCCGTCCTTGTCGTCGATGGAGGGCAGCACACGAAGCAGCGACTCCATGATTTTCATGGCCTCTGTGGTGCGCTTCTCCGTCAGCCGTTTCTTGAGGATGTCGCTTGCCGTCCAGAACATCGCCAAGGTGGTGTATTTGCCCTTGTGTGCGGCATACATGGGCCGTATGGCCTCGTAGGCCTCTTCTATGCGGCCCTGTTTGCGCAGTTCGAAAATATCTTTTACTTCCATGGTATCGTGATAGGGTGTTTTTACGTTTTGTCGCTTTCTCTTGCAAAGATAGCCCATTCTCGTGTCATTATCAAGAAAAAGGGGGATAAAAGTATGGTGTCTCGCTTTTTTTTCCTAATTTTGGCCATCGATGCGAACCAATGGTCCACTCCAGCTTTTCCCGCTGTTGCGCATCGCGGTATGCATGGCGGTGGGTGTGGCTCTTGCCTATGATACCCGTGAAAGGGTGGGCGAGGGGATATGGCTTAGTGCTTTGGTTTTGGCGGTGTTGCTGGCCCTGTTGACGCGTCGCCGGGCGGTGCTTCAAGGCTTGCTTATCTGTTTGTCTTCTTTGCTGCTGGGTGCTACGCTCATGTCGCGCAGTTGTGCCCGCCTGTTCCATCCCCTGCCTTCGTCGGAAGTCTCTTACGAGGGTGTGGTGGCCAGTCAGCCTCAGCGCCGTGGGCGTGTGGTGCGTTTCGACTTATGGATGGTTCGTGGCGAGATGGCAGGTCGTCGCGTGAAGGCAGCCCTGCTGTGCGACAGCATCAGCCGCCGTTTCGAACAGCTTGGTGTGGGCGACGGCATCGTGGCGGCGTCGGCCATGGAGCGTCCCACCAATTACTATGCATCCAATTTCGACTATCCGCTATTCCTGCGTAGTCATGGTTTCACGGCCACCACGCTCATTCTTCCCGACCGTTGGCGGAAGGCTGCTGTCGACCTCACGCCCCTCTCACGCCTCTCGCGCACGATGCTTGCCTCTATGCGCTTCAGGCAGTCGACATTGCGCCGTTATCTCACGCTGGGGCTCGACGATGAGGCAACGGCTGTCGCCGTGGCTATGGCGTTGGGCGACCGCTCGCGCATCACACGCGACTTGCGCGACATCTATTCCATCTCGGGCGCATCGCATGTCCTCGCTCTGTCGGGGCTTCATCTCGGCATCATCTACATGCTCCTCTCTCTCGTTGTGAAGCAACGGAAGTTAGGTGCCCTGCGCGAGGTGTTGATTATAGGGGGCATTTGGTCGTATGCGCTCTTCACCGGTCTTTCGCCCTCGGTGGTCAGGGCAGCGACCATGATTACGGTCTTCTCGTTGACCAGTCTGTTGCAGCGGCGCAAGATGTCGCTCAACGCGCTCGCGCTGACGGTCATCATCATGCTGGTCGTCAACCCGATGTGCATCTATGACGTAGGTTTCCAGATGTCGGTCATGGCGGTGTTGGCCATCCTCGTGTTCTACAAGACGGTTTATGGACTTGTCGCCCCCGCATGGCTCATGAGTCATCCTGTGGCGAAATGGGCGTGGGCGATGGTGGTGGTGTCGTGCAGCGCGCAGTTGGGTGTGGCGCCGCTCACAGCATTTTACTTCGGGCGTTTCTCGGTCTATTTCCTGCTCACCAATTTCCTTGTCATCCCCTTGGCCTATTTCGTGCTGTATCTTACAGCGGCGATGTTTCTTGTATGGTTCTTGCCGGTGGTCGTCGGTTGGGTGGCGAAGGCGCTTGCCATCGTTGTCGGGATACAGACCATGGCGGTAAGATGGGTGGCGTCGCTTCCGGCATCGAGCATCGACGGCATCGTGCTCAACCGCCTGCAGCTGTTCATGGTCTATGTCTTCATCATTGCCGTGGCAGTGATGATTTATCGGCTGTTGAGGGTGATGAATAGGGTTTAGACTTTAGGCTTTAGACGCTAGACTTTAGACTTTAGGCGCTAGACGCTAGAATTAAGACTTTAGGCTTTAGACGCTAGACTTTAGACTTTAGGCGCTAGACGCTAGAATTAAGACTTTAGGCTTTAGACGCTAAACTTTATACTTTAGGCGCTAGACGCTAGACCCTAGACTTTAGATGCTAGACCTTAGACTTTAGACCTTAGACTTTAGGTTTTAAACTTTCGACTTTAGGTTTTAAACTTTCGACTTTAGGTTTTAGACGCTAGATCTTTCCCTCTCTCCCTCCAAGAGATAAAAACTCTGTGTGCCTCTGTGTTTCTGTGCCTCTGTGTTAAAAATCTCTCCATCTCTGTCCCCTCTGTCCCTCCCAAGATCCTCAAAGCATATGTCTAAACTCCTAAACTACCAAACTCCTAAACTCCCTCACAAACTCCCAAGCTCTCCCAATCCTTCAAATCATCTGTCTAAACTCCTAAACTACCAAACTCCCAAACTCCTAAAAAAGCTCGAGCACTAAAAGCAAAAACATTTTTTCGTAAAATTTGCTTTTATCATTCTTTTTCTCTATATTTGCCATCAAAAGGAAAAAAACATGGAAGGAAGATACATTAACCCATTCACCGATTTCGGTTTCAAGAGGCTCTTTGGTACGGAGATGAACAAGGAATTGCTCATCAGTTTCCTTAATTCCCTCCTCCACGGCAAAGAAGAAATTACCGACATCAGATACCGTAACACGGAGCAGCTGGGCAGTGGCATAGTGGACCGCAAGGCGGTCTTCGACGTATACTGCGAGAATACCGCCGGCGAGCGTTTCATCGTTGAGATGCAGAAAGCGGAGCAGGACTACTTCAAGGACCGAAGTGTGTTCTACGCCACGTTTCCCATCCGCGAGCAGGCGCAGCGGGGTGAATGGGACTTCCAACTGAAGGGTGTCTATACTATTGGTATCCTCAATTTCGTTTTCCCCGATGACGAGTATGCTCCCGACTGTATGCACCATGAGGTGAAGCTGATGGACGTGAAAGACAAACATATTTTCTATGACAAGCTGACCTTCGTCTATCTGGAGATGCCGAAGTTCAACAAGACTGAGGAGGAACTCGACGGCATGATGGACAAGTGGCTCTATGTGCTGCGCAACCTCTGGCGTCTGATGGAGCGTCCCGCCGCCCTTCAGGAGCGGGTTTTCACCCGACTCTTCGAACAAGCTGAAGTCGCCAAACTCTCTACCGCTGAACGCTTCGACTATGAGGAGAGTGTGAAGGTGTACCGCGACCTCTTCAATGTGGTCAATACGGCAGAGAGAAAAGGTTTCGTGAAGGGAAAGGAAGAAGGCCTTGAAGAAGGTCGGGCAGAAGGTCGGGCAGAAGGTCGGGCAGAAGGTCTTGAAGAAGGTATCGCCAAGGGTATCATGGAAAATATGACAAAGAATGCCAGATTGATGAAAGCCAAAGGCTATCCTTTGCAGGACATTGTCGATATCACAGGGCTGTCGCTCGACGAAATCAACAAACTATAAGTAGGTAATCAGAATCATCCGTTCCTTTTGAGGTCAGTCCTACCAATAGAACCCACCTATAATAAATAATCACTCTAATGTTGCAGCTCTTGCTTCAAGAACTGCGCCGTGTAACCCACGCCTGCTTGTGCCACAGCCTCAGGTGTACCTGTGATGACCACCGTTCCTCCTCCGCGACCTCCGTCGGGCCCCATGTCTATGATGTGGTCGGCCTGTTTGATGACATCCATGTTGTGCTCAATCACCAGTACGGTGTTGCCGCGGTTCACCAGGCGTTGCAACACGTCCATGAGGATGCGTATGTCTTCGAAATGCAGGCCGGTGGTTGGCTCGTCGAGGATGTAGAATGTCTTCCCCGTGTCGCGTTTCGACAGTTCGGTGGCGAGCTTCACACGCTGGCTTTCTCCTCCCGAGAGGGTGGTCGATGGCTGTCCGAGCTTGATGTATCCGAGTCCCACATCCTGTATGGTTTTGATTTTTCGCAGGATATGTGGCACATTCTCAAAGAACTCCACTGCCTGGTTGATGGTCATGTCGAGGATGTCGGCTATCGATTTGCCTTTGTATCTCACCTCGAGCGTCTCCCGGTTGTATCGTTTTCCGTGGCACACCTCGCATGGCACCATGACGTCGGGCAGGAAATTCATTTCGATGGTTTTGTATCCATTTCCCCCGCAAGTGTCACAGCGCCCTCCCTTCACGTTGAAGGAGAATCGCCCTGGTTTGTATCCTCTTATTTTGGCTTCTGGCAGATTGACGAAGAGCGCCCTGATATCGTTGAACACCCCGGTGTAAGTGGCGGGGTTCGACCTTGGCGTTCGTCCGATAGGCGACTGGTCCACATCCACCACTTTGTCCACGTTGTCCAGGCCCTCGATGCTGTCGTAGGGCAGGGGGCGCTTCAGCGAGCGGTAGAAATGTTGCGAGAGGATGGGCTGAAGGGTCTCGTTGACGAGCGTCGACTTTCCTGAGCCGCTCACGCCGGTCACGACGATGAGTTGTCCGAGAGGGAAGTCTACGTCTATGCCCTGCAAGTTGTTGCCCCTCGCCCCGTGGATGGTGATGTGTTTGCCGTTGCCCGGCCGTCGCTGGCTGGGTGTGGGGATGCTTCTTTCGCCGTTGAGGTACTCGCTGGTGATGGTGTGTTGATGAAGCATCTCGTCGACAGTGCCCTGGAACACCACCTCACCCCCTCTTCGTCCGGCTTTGGGTCCGATGTCGACGATGTAGTCGGCGGCGAGCATCATGTCTCTGTCGTGCTCCACCACGATGACCGTGTTTCCGATGTCGCGTAGCTGTTTCAGGCTGGCGATGAGTTTGTGGTTGTCGCGCTGATGCAGGCCGATGCTTGGCTCGTCGAGGATGTAGAGCACATTGACCAGTTGCGAGCCGATTTGGGTGGCAAGGCGGATGCGCTGGCTCTCGCCTCCCGAGAGAGATGCCGACTGCCGGTTGAGCGACAGGTAGTCGAGTCCCACTTCAAGCAGGAAGTTGAGTCGCGTGCGTATCTCCTTCAGGATTTCGAAGGCGATTTTCTGTTCTTTGCTTCCTAAGTGCTGTTCGGCCTCGTCGAGCCATTGCTGGAGTTGCAGGATGTCGAGGTCGGAGGCTTCAGAGATGTTCTTGTCCCAGATGCGGAAGGAGAGCGACTCGCGGTTGAGCCGTTGGCCTTTGCACTCCGGGCACTGGCAGACGGCAAGGAACTGGTCGGCCCATTTCTGTCCGCTTGCGCTGTCGTCGTTGTCCATCACCTGCCTGAGGTATTTGATGATGCCGTCGAAAGTGGTGAAATAGTCGCTCGAGGTGTGAACGAGTTCCTTGGCGATGCGGACGCTGTTGAGCGAGCCATATAGTATTTCGTTCATCGCCTCTTCGGGGATATCGCGCACAGGGGTTTTCACGTCCATGCCGAAGCGCTGCAGGATGGCGTCTACCTGCCAGAAAATCATCTGGTTGCGGTATTTGCCGAGTGGCACGATGGCTCCGTCGGCTATCGACAGGTCTTTGTCGGGCATCACCTTGTTGAGGTCAATCTCGTTGATGTACCCCATCCCCTTGCAGTGCGGGCATGCTCCTTCGGGAGAGTTGAACGAGAACCGGTTGGGCGCTGGGTCGGCGTATGAGATGCCGGTAGTGGGGCACATCAGCCGCTTCGAGTAGCTCCTCAGCGAGCCGTCGTTTTTGTCGAGCACCATCACCACTCCCTCTCCCTGGCGCATGGCTGTGGCTAAGGTGTGCCTCAGCCGTTCGTCGTCCTTGCTGCGCACGACGAGTTTGTCGATGACCACTTCGATGTTGTGGTTCTTGTAACGGTCCACCTTCATGCCGCGTTCCAGTTCGCGTATCTCGCCGTCGATGCGTACGTGCAGGTAGCCTTTCTTGCGCAGTCCTTCGAAGAGTTCGCGGTAATGGCCCTTGCGCTGGCGCACCATGGGAGCGAGGATGTAGATGGGATGCTCGTTGTAGCGCGACAGTATCATGTCGTGCACCTTCTCCTCGGTGTATTTCACCATTTCCTCGCCTGTGTGGTAGCTGTAGGCGGTGCTCGCACGGGCATAAAGCAGTCGGAGGAAGTCGTAAATCTCTGTCGTCGTGCCTACAGTGGAGCGAGGGTTCTTGTTGGTGGTCTTCTGCTCGATGCTGATGACAGGGCTGAGGCCTGTGATTTTGTCCACATCGGGCCGTTCCAGTCCCCCGAGGAAGTTGCGGGCGTAGGCCGAGAAAGTCTCGATATATCGTCTCTGTCCCTCGGCGTAGATGGTGTCGAAAGCCAATGAGGACTTTCCCGACCCCGAGAGACCGGTGACGACGGTGAGGCTGCCGCGTGGTATTTCCACGTCGATATTCTTCAGGTTGTGTACCCGTGCCCCCCAGACATTGATTTTCTCGTCCTCACGCTGCATGGCTTGTCGCTTTGAGTCTATTCTGTTGCACCTCCAGATGACGAAGATTCTTTCCCTCGGAATCCTCGGAGCAGGTTGACGTCGCGGCGGATGTGGTATTTCCGTCCGTCGGCGCCCTTGGCTTGTACGTCGACGAAATAGACCCCCTGTTTCACGTCTTTGCCGTTCCATTTGCCGTCCCATCCGCCGGCGGGGTCGTTCCATTCATAAATTTTCTGTCCCCAGCGGTTGAAGATGATGGCCCGGAACTCCACGATGCTCTGCCATCCTTCTTTTGCCCCGTAGATGTCGTTGATTTGGTCGCCATTGGGCGAGAATGCGTTAGGCATATCGAGTTTGCTCTCGCTGATGGTGACGGTGATGGGGTCTGTGGTTGCCCAGTACTCATCGGTGTAGGAGATGGTGTCGTTGCCTTGGGTGAAGACAGCGTAGCACACGATTTTGTGCGAGCCGGCATCGGTGAAGGTGTATTCGGTGTCCTGCTCATATCTGATGAGGTAGGGCTCGGCCTTCGTGTCGCCCTCCTTGGTGAAGCGCCACTCGTAGTATTCACTCCATGTCCCCACGTCGGCAGGGTTGGCTGAGAACCTTCCCACGACGGGTGCGGAACCAGAATAATTGGTGCTCTCCTGTTCCTCGCCCTTGGTGTCGATGAAGACAGCGATGGGGTTGATAGAGGGCGTGGGGTCATCCTGAGCCAGCAAGCCAAGTGTACCGAGGAGGGCCAGGCAGATGATGGTCGCGATTCTTTTCATTTCTTCTTCGTTTTGATGGCGATGCGGTGCATCTTATCTTTGTATGTGCAAAGATAACGTTTTTCGCCAAAAGATTATTGTCTTTTGATGAAAAAACCATCGGTGCAGGCATGGAAATGTGCATCATCTGCAAAAATGGCCATGCAAACGGCCGTTGGTTTGACAATCCTTTTGTATCTTTGCACGCAAACAAACCATTTGCTATTTACCAACCAACCAAAATGATGTACCACCAACTCAATAACTCCATGAAACTCCCGATCATCCTATTATTTTCCACCCTCAGCCTGAGTGCCGCTGCCCAGGGCACCATATCCGACTATCGTCGCGCCTATTCCCTCTACGACAAGTTGAATGCCACCCATGTGCGGCATTGGGCACACGAAGTGGCATGGAAAGACAGCACCCACACCTTCTCCTATTACACCGACACCGATGCGGGGCGGCAGTATTATGAATATGATGCCGACACACGCACGCAGAAAGAAGTGCCGCCACCCCCGCGTGAGGAGCGGAAGCCGCAGTTTGGCAGGAAGGTGGAACGTCACTGGATGGAGGTGGACGAGGAGCGCGACAGTTATCCCGTCCTCTCGCCCGACGGCCGTTGGGAGGCCTGGATAGAGGAGCACAATGTGGTGGTGCACCATGCAGGCAGCCCCTACAGCGAGCGCCGTGTGCTCACCCAGGATGGCACCATCGGCCTCTACTATTCCAACCGCCTGCTGTGGTCGCCCGACAGCCGCCGCCTTTTCGTCTGCAAGCGCCAGCCTGTCGAGAAACGCTACGTCTATTACGTCGAGAGTTCCCCCAGCGACCAGTTGCAGCCCCTTCTGCACCGGCAGGAATACGCCAAGCCTGGCGATGCCTTGCCACAGCGCACCCCGGTGATTATCGATGTGGAGAGCGGGGCGTCGATTGTCGGCAGCACCGACCTGTGCCCCAGGCAATACGACCTCGGCTCCTTCGCATGGAGCCGTGACGGCAGCGAGGTCACCATGGAATACAATGAGCGGGGACACAAGGTTTACCGCGTGCTCGCCATGAATGCCACCACCGGCAGCATGCGCACCGTGGTGGAGGAGACGGCACCCACTTTCGTCAACTACTCGAGGATGTTCCGCCACGACCTGAAAGACGGGAAGCGGCTCATCTGGATGAGCGAGCGCGACAACTGGAACCACCTCTACCTCTACGACATGACCACGGGCAAGGTGGTCAGGCAAATCACCAAGGGGGCATGGTGCGTGCGCCGTGTGCTGAAGGTGGATGAGGATGCCGGCGTCATCTTCTTCGCCGCCAGTGGCGTGGAGAAGGGTGAGGACCCCTATCAGGTGCATTACTACCGCATTGGCATGGATGGGAAGAACATGCTGTGCCTCACGCCGGGCGACGGGCATCATGAGGCGCGCTTCTCGAAGGACTTCACCTACCTGGTCGACACTTGGTCGCGTGTAGACAAGGCCCCCGTTACCGAACTGCGTAGTGCGGCCGATGGACAGTGCGTCGCCACCATCGAGACGGCCGACATCAGTGCGCTCATCGCCAATGGCTGGCAAGCCCCCGAGGTGTTCGTCGCCAAGGGCCGCGATGGGAAGACCGATATGTGGGGCATCATTCAGAAACCCACCAATTTCGACCCCACAAAGCGCTATCCCGTCATCGAGTATATCTATTCGGGGCCGGGAAGTGCCTACACCCCGAAATCCTTCACCCCCTACAACCACAACATGACCGCCCTGGCCGACCTCGGCTTCATCGTGGTGCAGCTCGATGCGATGGGCACCAGTTGGCGCGGGAAGCAGTTTGAGGAGGTGTGCTACAAGAACCTCAAGGATGCCGGCCTTCCCGACCGCATCCTGTGGATAAAGGCCGCCGCCGAGCGCTATCCCTACATGGACGCAGAACGTGTGGGCATCTTCGGCGCCTCGGCGGGTGGACAGGAGAGCACCACTGCGGTGCTCCTCCACGGCGACTTCTACAAGGCGGCCTACAGCGCGTGTGGCTGTCACGACAACCGCATGGACAAGATATGGTGGAACGAGCAGTGGATGGGCTATCCGGTCGATTCGTCTTACGTAGAGAGCAGCAACGTCTATCATGCCGCCAAACTCGAACGGCCCCTCATGCTCGTTGTCGGGGAACTGGACGACAATGTCGACCCCTCAAGCACCTACCAATTGGTCAATGCGTTGGTCAACGCGGGGAAAGACTTCGAACTGGTGGTGCTGCCAGGCGTCCACCACACCATGGGTGAGCGCTATGGCGAGCACAAGCGCTTCGACTTCTTCGTCAGGCATCTGCTCGGTGTGACGCCTCCTGAGTGGAAAGAGCTGCGATGAAGGCCTTGCCCACACGATGGCAAGTCGCCGCATACGGCTTCGGAAACTTTTTTTTGCTTTTTGGGGCTTTATCTCAAAAAAATGTGCTACTTTTGCAGCTCAATCCAAATACAAATAAAATAGAAACAATCAATATGTTAGACCTTTTTCAAGCCTACCGCACCTTCTTCGGCAAGGGCGACGCTCTTTATCAGCTTTTCTCACCCTACCGCATCTGTCCTCTCGGTGCTCATGTCGACCACCAGCATGGCCTCGTGAGCGGCTTCGCCTTCGACAGCGGAATAGAGTTCCTCTTCTCTGCCACCGACACGGGAAAGGTGGAGATGTGCTCTCTGTCCTTCGAAGGCCTCATGACCTTCAATGTGCGCCGTGAAATCGACTCGAAGCAGAACAACTGGGGCGACTACCTCCGTGGCGCCGTATGGTCGCTTCAGCAGGACTTCCAGTTGCAGAAGGGCATCCGTGGTGTGGTGAAAGGTTCCATGCCCATTGGCGGCCTGTCGTCGTCGGCAGCCTTGCTCTGCGGTTTCGTCAAGGCCCTCGACAAAGTCAACGGCCTCGGTCTCGATAAACTGCAGGTCATCAAATACGCCTCCATGGCTGAGCGCAACTATGTGGGTCTCAACAATGGTATCCTCGACCAGGCTTGCGTCGTGCTCTGCGAGTCGGAGAAGTTGCTCTATCTCGACACCGAGACGTCGGATTACAAAATCCTGCAGTTCGGCGATGGCACCCAGCCCCTTCCCTTCAAAATCGGCATCTTCTTCTCGGGCGTGACACGCAAGCTCACGGGCACCGACTACAACCTCCGCGTTTCGGAGTGCAAGACGGCGGCATGGATTCTGCAGGCTTATGAGAACATCCCGCTCAAGGAGATGCAGGACACCCGCCTTCATGATGTGCCCGAGGAGCTTTTCGAGAAATACTGTGAGCGCATGCCGGAGCGTTTCGCCAAGCGTGCCCGCCACTTCTATTCCGAGTGCGACCGTGTGGAAGCAGGCGTCGAGGCATGGCAGAAAGGCGACATCAACGCCTTCGGAAAACTCATCTTCGAGAGCTGCGAGAGTTCGATGAACAACTATGAGTGCGGTTCGCCCGAACTCATCGAGATTTACAAAATCATGCGTCGCACCGAGGGTATCTACGGCGGTCGCTTCAGTGGTGCCGGCTTCAAGGGGGCATGCATCGCCCTCGTCGACCCCGCCCGCGAGGAGAGCATCCGCAAATTCGTCACCGAGGAATACCTCAAGGTCTTCCCGCAGTACAAGGACTCTTTCAAGGTGTTCTTCTGCAACACCAGCAACGGAGTGGATTTCCTCTAAGAAGAGGATTTAGACTTTAGGCTTTAGACGCTAGGCGTTAGACTTTAGGCTATGTGCTTCTAAATGGATGATTTTCGAACTTACCCGTAGGGTCATAGCTCGTTAAAGACCGAAATAGTTAGCATCATTGTGCAGCGGTCTTAGACGAGCTAAGACCCTACATTTCATGCGGAGGGATTTCTTTTGCAATTCTCAAAGCATCTGTCTAAACTCTTAAACTCCAAGAAAGACTTTAGAATTTAGGTGTAAGTCTTCGGCCAGAATCCACGAAGGTATTGTCTGAATTGCCGAGCTATTTCAGAATAGTTAAAAACTTTATAATCAGAAGCTTATGCCCCTTCGGGGCGACATTGTTTCTCTCGATTAAAAACCCAGGGCGTTGCCCTGGGCTGAGAGCGTGTTGGCCTTTCAGGCCGCCGTTGCTTTCGCTCACTTTTTTTAAAGTTGAGGGTTTAGAGTTGAGGGTTTAGAGTTGAGGGTTGAGAGTTGAGGGTTGAGAGTTGTGATTAGTTTTAGACTTTAGACTTTAGACTTTAGACTTTAGACTTTAGACTTTAGACGCTAGGCGTTAGACTTTAGGCTATGTGCTTCTAAATGGATGATTTTCGAACTTACCCGTAGGGTCTTAGCTCGTTAAAGACCGAAATAGTTAGCATCATGGTGCAGCGGTCTTAGACGAGCTAAGACCCTACATTTGATGCGGAGGGATTTCTTTTGCAATCCTTAAAGTATCTGTCTAAACTCCAAAACTCAAGAACTCTCTCAATCCCACAAATCATCTGTCTAAACTCCTAAACTACCAAACTCCTAAACTCAAGAACTCTCCTAATCCCACAAATCATCTGTCTAAACTCCTAAACTACCAAACTCCTAAACTCCTAAAAAATCTACGCCCCGAACTGCCTGATGTTGCTGACATCTTTTTTCTGGCCTTCCTGGATGAAGGTGGTGAAGGTGTCGAGCAGGTCGAGTTGTGAGAGCGTGGCGTTTTGCGTCTGTTGCTCATACAGTTTTCCGCTGACCCCAGCGCTTTCCATTTTCCCCTGCAATGCTCCCGTGACGCCCGAGATGTCCTCCATGAAGTGCAGCTGTGTCTGCAGCAATTCGTTGATGCCGATGTTGACAGCATTTGCCGACACTTGATGAGGCATCATGCCGCCTCCGCATGTCCTGATGGGTATGACGCCATTGAAGCGTGCCCATTCGACCCCTCAGCGAGGCATTCCTCTGGCACGAGGAGCACCCCTTTCGCCGATGAGCGCATCACCCAGTCGTAGAGGGTGATGAGCCGGTTGGTGTATCGTTGTTGGTCGATGATGTCGGCCACGAACGAGTGGATTTCGCCGTCGATGAAGGGGTATGCCTTCATCACATAGGGGTGGCTGTGGTGAGCGTAGGGCGTGACACCCTCGGCCAGCACATCGCCGAAGGGTGTCAGGTAATAGTAGTGCCACTCGGTGGCGGTGGTCCATTGCTTGTTGGCTGACCTTGCAAGCAAGTCGTGGTCATCGGGATTGGCCCATATCAGTCTTCCCTCGCTTTGGTCATGGCACAGGAAACCCTGGCACCGCTCGACATGCCACACCTCATACACCCGGCACAGTAGGGGAGAGGCAGGGCAGAAGAAATGTTCGGCGACGGGCGACATGCTACCGAAGTCGGTCACCATCTCACGCACACGGTCGCGGTAGTCGGTGGGCGTGTAGATGTCGCTGAGGGTCTGCAAGTCGTCGGCATCCTGCGCGAATTTTTCGCAAAGCTCGTCGAAGCGCATGTCGTGTATTTCGCCGATGCTTCCGATGTCCCACCCCCGGCAGTCGCCCGTGCGTGAGTCGACGAAGAAGTTGGCTGCCGGCACATTGTCCGTCCAGCATCCGGTGTGTCCGTTTCTCCACCCGTAGCTCTTCTTCTGCACCACCAGACCCGATATGAGGAATTCCTCGAGGGCGCGTGCGTTGACTTCCTCCGCACTGTTGTAGGCTTGCACCTCGCGCAGTTGGCGTGCCAGCCGCCGTGCAGAAGTTTTGTCGGTGCCGGTTATCCTTACGGGTTGCTGCCGTGAGCGGTACAGTCCCAGCACCTGTTTCACCATACGCCGTATGAGGTTGTTCTTTAGGGGTTCGCTGCCATGGTTTCTGATGTACTGTTCCTCGCGCACCCATTTCCCATCGACCATGATTTGGTCGCCCCATTGGTCGCCATAGCAATAGCGTTTGCATCTGTCGCGCTGCTGTCGGTAGGAGGCGAGGTTTTCCCATTGCGCCCTGGCCTCCAGCAGGAGCGCATGGTCTTTTCTGTATCTGTTCATATCTCTGCTCTTTGTGGAGTGCAAAAATATATAGCGATTGGCACAAAAGCATGGCATTTTCGTATGGATGGAGGATGAGGAGGGGAATTACAGGTTTGTGATTATGCATTATAGCAGTAGAGACGACTGCCGTTTCTTTTGTCTTGAAAAAAACATTCAACAAATGACAGCTGCTATTCTTCTTCTTTTTCCTTCGAATCGGATGTATAAGATGTGTTATTGTAATAATTTAAAGGTGTGCAGGTTGATTCTTCCATGTTTGTCGCCTATCGGTTTGCACTCCGTTTTTTTTAACATTTTTTTTGTGCAATTTGTCGTTTTAATCACTAATTTTGCCAAAAAAAGAAAGAGGTTGGGTCATTTCCGCTTCATTTTTTCATTAACCATTAACATTTTGAGATTTGGTACACATTGGTGAATTGATCAAACAGACATTGAAACAAAGGCGCAAATCGGTGGTATGGTTTGCCGGCGAATTGTCTTGCAGCCGTACTAACGTCTACAAGATATTTTCAAAGAAATCCATCGACACGAACGACCTTTTGAGGATTTCCAGGATTCTCGGTTACGATTTCTTCCAGCTCTACAGCAAGGAGCTACTCAACAAGGAATAACCGAAATGAGCATCAAATACAGGCATCCATGTTAAAGTGGTTGCCTGTTTTTTTTGTGCCTACATTAATTTTTCCGACAAAAAGGCAACAAGTATAGCAAAAAAGTGTTATCTTTGCATATTATATTCGAAACGAGGAGTGGAGCTAATCTGCTCTCTGTCAATAATTGATTGGAAATGCACTTACGGAACATTGTTACAGTGGGACTATTGTCTCTCTTCCTTTTGGGTTGCGGCGACAAGAAGGTCACGATGAGCGAGGTGGAGTTTGTCGACACGAAAGCTTATGTCGATGGGCACCCCTTCAGTGGTGAGGTGTGGAGCGACGACACCGCCCGCTGGTGTCTTACAGCTGAGAACGGTCTTCTGACCTCTTTTACGATTTACCACGACAATGGCACCCCCGCTTATACGATGTACTCTTCTGCCGACACCCTTCAAGCCTTCGACGAGTCGGGTGCTCCGATGTCGCTCGATACGTTTGCTCTCCGTTACAAGCCCCTTGCTGAGGAGTTTTATGCCCTCACTGACCGTATAGTGGGCCAAAACAAATAGGATACACCTTTTTATAGAAAGAGAAATGAGAAAAGCACTGATTATCGTCACCATTCTGGTTCTTGCATGTGCTGGTGCCGGTTACTATTTCTACGATAAGGAGCGTGAGGCTGAGGCCCAGGAGCGTGCTCAGCGCGACTCCCTTCGCCGTGCACGTCAGTTGGAGGTTGCCCGTGCTGTTGCCATGGACCGTGCGCACCGTGATTCGCTGGCGGCTTATGAGAAGACGCATTCGCAGGCCGTGGTGTGCAAGGTGGCGGAGCGGCTCATCGCCGAGGAGTTCATGAGTGGCAGGAACCATGTCGGCGGCCGCAACTGGTCGCGCCGTGTCAATGTCTTGCGCACGCTCTGCGACAATGTGGTGGCCAATGGCTCTGAACGCGCCGACACCACTTTCCGCACCTTCAGCTTCAAAGGGCTTATGGGCGACACCGTCCGAGTGCTGGGCGACAGTGTGATGAAGGCCTACCGTATCTCACCCGACTCTGCCCTGGTGCTTGTCAACTTCGAAATCGCCAACTATGAGCAGGGGCAGAAAGTGGAGCTCAAGCTCAACTTCGAAGAGGGGAAATGGCTCATCGACGACTTCAGGTTTTATTACCCCGATGGTCAAATCGTGAGCGTTTCGGAGGAAATGGACTGGTTTATCAGCGAATACGGCGCCTCGCTAAGAAGGGAAGAGACAGCAGAAGACGAGGAACAATAGGCATAGCCAACCATATCA
>CAMHEL010000005.1 GCA_946184125.1 uncultured Prevotellaceae bacterium | reverse complement strand
ACTTTATGAGTAGATTCGCTGAAGAGTTCTTACTTCTTAGAAGCCAAAAACTTAAAAAAACAAAAATTCGCGGAACGTAGTAGAAGTCAAAAACTCAATTATTTGTGTGTGTCGAAAAAAAGTTGCACCTTTGCAGCATCCTTTTCGTTTGTTCTGAAATTGAAGCCGGCAGTAAGCCCAAAAAGTCGTGAAATCCGTCTATCAACCATCAGAAAACCTAAGAACCAAGGTAGGCTTATTCTTGAGCTAAGTTCCTTTTCCACAAGGATTTATTACCAACCAACCATATTGTAATGAGAAAACTACTACTGATTAATCTGTTTTGTACGCTGGCTTTATGGGTCAACGCACAAATGACCTTCGAGCTGAATGGTCTGACCTACGCCGACTGTGCCGAGGTGAATGCCGCCGATGGTTCGACGACCATCAAGGTACCTGCCGGCACCAACCTGTCGGGGCTGATTACCGGTGTGAAAGTGGATGGAGTGACCGTCAGCGACCTCTCTTCCATCAAGCCCAACCCCACCACGACCTATTTGGCTTATGACGAACTTGAAGTATTCGTTTACAACAACAAAGCCTATGGCTTCCGCTTCGTGGAGGACGTGTGGTTCTGCGCGGTCTTCATTTCCGACTGCCACGTCAACCAGGAGAGCACTCACGACGGCACCAGTGCCGCCGACCTTGCCACCATCATGCAGAACATCTGCGACATGGGCAAGGACGGCACGAAGAAGGTGAGTTTCACCACCGAGGGTGCCACCTCGCTCATCCCCACGACCAGCATCATCTTCTGCCTGGGCGACATCGACCAGGACAAAGGCGATGACGGCAGCAAGGGCAAACACGAGACCTTCCTCAGCGCCACCGCCGAGGTATGCAAGAGCGCCAACGTGCCCTTCATCTTCATCGCCGGCAACCATGACCTCTCTCCCGACTACTGGAACGACGGCAGCAAGGGCGTGACCTTTGGCTCCACGGGAGGTTCGAACGCCGACGATGAGACCATCACCGCCATCCAGAACAACAACACCTACTGGAACGGCAAGAATGTGTTCGACGAGAACATCGAATACTTCGTGGACAACAACAAGAGCAGTTATTTCCAGTCGAAGCCCTTCACGTTCAAGTTCAAGGACGTGCGTTTCTACTGCGGTCAGACCTACTGGTTCCAAAAACTCTACAGCAAGCCCGGCTTTCTCAGTTCCGCCACCTACTACGCCCCCGACGGTGTGATATCCGCGCTGAACACGTTTGTAGAGAGCCACGCCGACGAAGCATCGGTATGGATGCAGCACTACCCCTTCCTTGCCGGCAGCGACTGCGACCGCTGGTGGCTCGACCAGAACGACAGCGGAGCCTACATCCCCACTTCGGACAGTTCCATCTATGGCTCGTCGGTCTCCGGCATCGGATACAACGACAGCAGCGCCGCCAACACCTACAAGAAGAATCCCCTCTCGGTCATCATGGACAAAGCCGCCGGCAAGTCGTCCGACGGCAAGGTGTTCCACTTCTCAGGGCATTACCACCGTTTCGCCGACATGACCTACACGAACACGACCAACAGTGCCTGCAAGGTGCATGACTACACTGTGGCAGCCAACGGCAACAGCGAGCAGAGCAACAACGCCTTTGTGGTGCTCATCAAGCGCGGTGAAGGCGTGAAGGAAGTCATCCAGACCAAATTCTAACCAGACATGAGAAAGGATAGCGTTATGCAATTGAAATCTATCATCCTCGCGGCTCTCCTGCTGACAGGTGTCGCAGGCAGTCTCTCCGCCCAGCGAGACATCACGAGCCAATACATCACCAATGCTAAGCTCACCAACGGCACCACCGGTTGGAATGTTCAGAACTTCAAGGACCCCGTGGCCGGCAACAACACTGTGGGCTACGCCACAGAGGCCTATGCCGGCTGGGATAACTTGGATATTACCAGTTTCTCCCTGACGCAGAGCGTCACCCTGCCCGCAGGCAGCTACCGTCTGGCCAACTACTCCTTCTTCCGCCAGGGCCAAGCCTACAACTCCAATTCCAACAAGTCGTTGGGTTATTTGAAAGCTGGCGACAACCAAAAGACACTGTTGACATTAGGCAGTGTCAACGCCAATTCCTATGCCGACAGCCAAGGCCAAGGTGCCAACTGCTTCGACGCGAAGATGTACCGCAACGTGGTGGAGTTTGAGCTCACCACCCCAAGCACGATAGAAATCGGTGTCGTGGGCACCTTCGACGAGAGGCGCTCATGGTGCATCGTCGGTATGTTCGAGTTGTTCGACCTGAACGATGCCGCCTCTACCAGTTCGCCTACCGACGTGACCTACAGAATTGTCAACTCGGGTTTCGAATACCGCAATGCGAATAGCTGGACCTCCACCAACGGCGGTGGCTATGCCGACAACAACAACTTCAGTTCTAAGGCCGGCGTCGGTTTTGCGGAGCGCTGGCAGTCGGCGGGCGCCGGCGGTCTGTCGAACGGCACGTTCACCCAGCAGATCACCAACATACCCAACGGCCTCTACGAACTGTCGGTCTATGCCCAGAACATCGAGCAATACAACGATAATGCCAGTGGCCATGGCATGTATTTGAAAGCCAACAACGACAGGACGGAAATCAGCGGCAACAACCAATACAAGGTACGCACGGTGGTGGACGACGGCACGCTGACGGTGGGCATCCAGCTCGACGGGTGCACCGGCAACTGGATAGCGTTCGACCGTTTCGGTCTGCTCTTCTACGGCGACCCGCTACAAGCCTACAAGGACCTTCTTGCCGAGAAGGTTTCCGAGGCCCAGGCCTTGGTCGACGGCAACACGCTGCGCACCGGTGCCGCCAACGCCCTCCAGACCGTGATTGACGCCAACGACAATGACGACGATGCCTTCACCGAGGAGGCCGAGTTCAACGCCGCCATCGAGGCCATCGAGGCCGCCATGACCACCGCCAACGAGGTGGCCGCCGCCTATCCCGCCTACGACGCCTTCCGTGCAAAGGTGGCAGCATTGGAAGACGGCGTACCCAGCGGACAGAGCAAGACGCAGTTTGACAACGCGCTGACCGCTGCCGACGCTGCCGTGACCAATGCCACCACGCCAGCCGCCGTCAATGAGCAGATATCGGCCATCCGCTCCGCAGCGATGACCTTCATCTCCACCACCGACGGTTCGTTCGACATCACCTTCCTCGCCTCGCAACTCTACTCCGACTGGAAGAAGAAGGATGGCAGCCCCGCCGGCCTCGTCCGCGACGACTTCCTGACGGGCCGTCCCGCCACCATCCCCTCCTTCGCCGAGAGTTACGAGATGACCTGCGCCACCACGGGCGACGTCCTTTACCAGACGGTGAGCGACCTTCCCGCGGGCTACTACCAGGTGGAAATGTATGCCCAGGCCCTCTTCACCCCAGAACGCGGCTTCGATACTCAAGCCACTGAGGGCGACGCCAGCCGCTCGTTCGCTTTCGCCGGCGACCAGCGCACCGGCCTGCCCATCAAATTCGGCACCTCTGTTGCCTTCGCCGACCTCACCACCCTCGACGTCAACGTGCATCTCACCGGTACGAGCAACGACCTCACCTTCGGTGTGACGAAAGACGACAACGGTTCCAACTGGCACTTCGCTCAAATAGCCTCCATCGTCTATAGCAATGCGCCCGACCTGACCAACCTGCAGGCCACCCGCGACGCCCTCGTTGCCGAGGCCAACAGTTTGTTGAGCAGTTCGGAGGCCATGCTCCTGACGGCAGAACAGCGACAAGCCCTTCAGGCAGCCATCGACGAGGCCAATGCCGCCAACACCTTCGAGACCCTGAATGAGGTGACCCTCACCACGCTTCCCACCGCCATCAACACGGCGAAGCAGCAAATCGCCGCCGCCAAGGAGAGCCGTGTGCGCCTCCTCGCCGCCCTTGAGCGTTTCGAGAAAGACTACAACATGGTTGACGGCACCGACTACGGCCGTGTGACGATGAGCGCCGCCGCCTGGTCCGCCCTTCTTGAGAAAGTCAACGATGTGACCGAGGCATTGGACGATATCTCCTTAGCATCACAGTTCGGCGACATCGCCCAGGCCCTCGAGGACCAGATGGACGCCACCGACGCCAGCATCCGCCTCTTCAGCGGTTACCTCTCGCTGCTCAATGGTGTCAACAGCTTCGGCGACAGCGACCTGAGCGCCGCCTACGCCACCTACGGCACCGACACGCAATATGCTGCCGACGATGCTCAGGTGCAAGCCGCCATCAGTGCCCTCGATGCCGCCTTCCAGCAGTATGCCGCCCAGCAGAGCAGCAACTTCGAGGCCGGTTCCGGCCGTTTCCTCGGCGAGAACCTCGACTTCGAGAGCGCCAACGGAGCGTCCATCGATGCCACCTGGCCCAATGTCTATCAGCAGACCGGTTGGAAGACCTATTTCGCTTCGGAAGCCACCGATGGCAACAAGCAGTATGCCTTCCTCACCCGCGACAACGCCAGTCCGCGCGACGGCGGCAGCAACTATGTACGGCTGCGCCAGAACTGGGCCTCCTCGCCCAATCCCCAGTTGCAGATATCAAAGAATGCCATGCTCCCCACCGGAAAGTACGAGCTGAAATTCTACATCAGTTCGGAGAACAGCGGTGCCAACATGACCACCGACCTCAACTACTACCAGTTGGGCGACAACAGCCGCGTCTCGCTGAAACCCACCAGCAACAGTTGGACGGAGCGCACCTATCAGTTTGAAGTCACCGAGCCAACCTTCTTCGACCTCTCGTTCGGTTTCATCACCTCGAACGGCAACTCCAACGCCAGTGTGTGGGTAGACGACATCACCCTCACCTACCTCACCGTGTCGGAATTCCAGATTGCTCTCGACGAGGCCCGTGACATCACCCATGCCGCCACGGCATCGGCCATCGCCGAATATGAGGACTATGAAGGCCATGAGGAGAACTTCGCCAGCGAGGAGGCCCGTCAGGAGGCCATCCAGGTGCTGCGCAATGCCAAGACCATCGCCGAGAACAACGGCAGCGTGAACGCCCTTCTCGTCAATGCCGACTTCACGGGCGGCACGACGGCCAAAGCCGTCCAGGGCGGTGGTGGCCAGGTGAAAGTGCCCACCGGCTGGGACTTCGACTACAGCTTCGACGGCTGGAACGACGCCTTCGTGGAGAACGGAGTGTTCAACGTGTGGGCAGGCACCATCAACAAGGCCGAACTGATGCAGACCGTGAGGAACCTGCCCCAGGGCATCTATCAGCTCAGCGCCCTTGTGGGAACCGACATCGACGATGGCTCCTCGACGGTGGCCGTCTATATCAACCCCAACGACTACGACCATGTGGGCCGCTCGCAAGAGGTCATCACCCTCAATTCGGGCGAGAGCAGGCTGTTCGGCGAATACAGCTGCGCCGCCGAGGTGTCGGAGGTCTCCAGCCACCAACTCACCGTGGGTCTCTACTCCCTCAACCACTACTACCAGGTGAAAGACTTCAGCCTCACCTATCTCGGCAGCACCACAGAAGCCCAGGCAGAGGCCGCATCGAGCTACCTGAGACAGGACTACTTCTGGCAGCGCAACGCCTTAGAGTGGACCGCCACCGACGAGAAGTACGCCCTTGCCAGCGAGGTGGTGGTCTATCCGCAGCAGAAGAACCAGCTCATCACGACCGGTTCGCTCGACCAGTGGGCCGACAAGACCAACAAGATTGTGAATGGCGTGTGCGAGCAACTGGTGCTGACCGACGGTCAAGGCCAGCATTCTGGCTATGGCTTCCATGCCTCCAATGCCTTCACCGCCACCAGCGTCGCCCACGACCGCACCTTCGCCGAGGGTGCCCGTCTCACCGTATGCCTGCCCTTCGTTCCCACAGGCTACAACGGCACGTTCTACACCCTCTCGGGAGCCGATGACGAAATTCTGAAATTCTCTGCTGTGAGCGAGCCGCAGGCCAACACCCCATACATCTTTGTTGCCGGTGAAGGCGGCAGCACCCTGAGTGCCTCGGATGCTGCCATCGCAGCCACACCGACGGAGATGAAGAGCGAAACCGTGAACGGTCATTACCTGGTGGGTGTGTACGACAACACACCTGTGGAGAACATCTACGGCTTCACAAAGACCGGCCAGCTGGCTTTCGCCGCCTCATCGTCGATGAATCCCTTCCGCGCATTCATCCAGTCGCCCACATCGTCGTCGGCATTCACAACCGCCATCTTCGACAATGGCGAGAGCGACGGCATCAGCCCGGCACTCCTCGGCAGCGACGACACCGTGGATGTCTATTCCGTCTCTGGCCGTCTCATCCTCAAGGATGTGAAGCGCAGCGAGGCCCTCAGCCGACTCGGCAGAGGTGTGTATATTATAGGTGGAACCAAAATCGTGAAATAAAATGAAAAGAAGCTATATCCGTCCGGAAAGTGAAGTGATTGCGGCATTCTACCAAGGACGCCTGCTCCAGGATGATTTCTCGCTGAAGAAAAGCGAGACCCAGGAGGTGGAGCCGCCCCAAAACGACGACTGGGGAGCCAATGAAGCCAAGTCGCTCTGGGACACAGAAGAAGAAAAATGACATCATTCCTGCTAAAAAATGCAGCCGCCATCGATGGCGGCTGCATTTTTTAGGTTTTAGGAGATTCTAGGAGATTATAGGAGATTCTGGGAGATTCTAGGAGATTCTGGGAGGTCTTAGGATATTATAGGAAATTGTTGGAGGTTATTGTTTTTCATATATTTTTAAAAATCTGAGGGTTTTGTTTTGTATTGCGCATAAAATTCGTATTTTTGCAGCCTAAATATAATTAAGGTGTGTCCTTGGAACGTAGCCCGCTACGCCCCTTCGGCCTTGAAAGTAAATCTGCTCGAAAATTGTCTAAAACAATACAAAGCTAATTTATAGAACCCACCTTAATCCACAACTAAAGACTTAGACCACAAACTGAAGACATTTATCACGCACTAACAAAACCTATTTCCATGAGTACAATGCGTAACACCTTTTTTGCCCTCATCGCCTTGCTGGCAACCGCCTTGCCCTGCTCGGCGGCCTACACCGACTACCTGACGTCGGATAGAGGTTTTGAGGAAGTGACCAGCCTTGCCGACATCACCGGCAATGCCGACGACTACTACATTCTCGCCTCCGCCGAGAACACCGACCTGATTTTGGGTGTGGGTCCCTATGAAGCGAAGCCCGACTGGGCATCGGAACAGAGCAAAGCCCTTCGCTATGTCTCGGCCGCCTCTACCGACCCCATCCTCACCATGTCGAATTTCTTCACCATCGAGAAGAGGACCGATACCGCTATTCCCTACGTCGGTTTCCGCAGTGTGGTGTATAGCAGAGACTTGTTCCAGACGCACGACAACGCCGGTTACATGTATGTGAACACCTACACCGACGCCAATTTTCAAAATGACGACTGGTGGAGCTATCTCCATCCCACCTTCCAGAACGGTTACTGGCTGTTTGAGAGCGGCAAGTACCCCATCGCAAGCGGCAACTGGGCGAGCGGCTTCCTCGGCCCCTGGAACAAAACTGTGGCTGCCGGCGAGGCACTTGCCCTCAACCGCAAGAACACGGCGGGCGATGAGGCAGGCCATTTCCGGCTGTTCCGCATTGCCAAGAGCCAGCTCCTCACCCTGCTCCGCGAGGCTCTGAACGACGCCACGGCAAGCAACCCCATCGATGTCACATGGATGGTTGTCAACCCCACGTTCGAGACGGGCGATGAGACCGGTTGGACGCTGGAAAACAAAGACCCCAACGGCAACGACGAGTTCAAGACCCGCGACTACAACATGAACAACAAGGATGGCAACTTCGTGATGAACGCCTACCAGTGGTGGGCTCCTTGGCTGGGTGTCAACCAGACGGTGGAGAACGTGCCCTGCGGCATCTATGAGTTGTCGGGCATCGTGGCCACCTGGAGCGGCCGTACGGTGACCTTCACCGGCAACGGCGAATCGGTGTCGGTCAACGGCAACGGTGATGACGCAGGCATACCCGTCCAGGTTACGGTCAACATCGGCGACGACCAGACGCTGCTCATATCATGTGGCAGCAGCGGCCAGTGGTGGGTGGATGGCCACAACGGCGAGACCCAGACCTTCTTCAAGCTCGACAACGTGCGCCTCACCTGCAAAGGTCTCTTCCTCAGCGCCGTCGCCCTTCCCCTTCCCAATGACGAGACCACGATACTCGACCCCGACCAATGGTACTACTACGACGTGGACTATAAGACGGAATACCTGCTCATCGGCAACCTCGATGGCATGGTGTACAGCACCGACAACGACGTGGCCCTCCCCAACATCACGACGGGCACGCCCACACGTGAGATGACCTTGAGCAACGGCCGCATCTTCTTCAAGACGACACGCAGCGACGCCACACTGCTCATCACCCAGAAACGCGAGTTACAGACGGGCACGTTCACCGCCGCCGCGCTGAATGTGGACGGTCTGCCCAACACTGCGGGTATCATCAGTATCAACCCCGACGGCCCCGGGTCGGACGGCACAAAGAAAATCAGCCAATACCTCTTGTCGAAAGGCTATGACATCATCGGTGCCAGTGAAGACTTCAATTACAACGGCTCGCTGATGGAGTCGCTCAACGACACCTACGACTGCGGCACCGTACGCGCCCCCCTTGACCTTTGGCATTTAAGCTTCCCCTTCGATACCGACGGCCTCAACCTGATATGGAAGACCAACAAGGTATCGACAGCCAACGAGAACTGGACAAGATGGAACTCCTCCAAGGACGGTGAAGGCAACGAATATGTAAAGAAAGGTTTCCGCCACTACGATGCGACCATCGACGGCAACGTGGTGATTGACGTATATGTGATGCACATGGATGCCGGCGGCAACGAGTATGCCGCCTCACGCGAGGGTCAGTGGCGCCAACTCGCCCAGGCCATCAACAACTCCGACTTGACCCGTCCGAAACTTATTTTGGGCGACACCAACAGCCGCTGGACACGCGAAGAGATTGGTTCAAGTTTCACCAATGTCCTCAACAGTTCGCTCACAATGGGCGATGTGTGGGTGGAACTCTGCCGTGGCAACGTCTACCCGACAACCGCCATGGACGACCTCACCGACCAGAGCGACCCCGCCAATTTCTCCAACTATGAGGTTGTGGACAAAATCATCTACATCAACCCTACAGCCGCCAACACCGTTCAGCTGGTGCCAGAAACCTTCTGGATAGAGCAGGACTACACCTACGACACCGTGGAGCACAACGGCAACACGGACCCACTGGGTGACCACCGCCCCGTGGTGGTGCAGTTCTCCTACACCAAGGCCCTTGAAGAGCAGCCTATCAACATCGAACTGATTGACGATGCCGTCAACCAGAAGACCATCACCGACTACAGCGGTGTCACCGCCAATGTCACGCTGCGCGACCGTGTGCTGGTGAAAGGCGACGTGTGGAACACCCTCTGCCTGCCGTTCAGCCTCACAGCTTCCGAGGTGGCCGCCTCGCCCCTCGCTGGCGCCACCATCAAGCCCTTGGCCAGTGCCACAGTGACCGGCTACCATGTGGAGCTGACCTTCGGCAACGACGTGACGAGCATCACCGCCGGCACGCCCTACATCATCAAATGGCCCAGCGGACAGAATGTGAGCAACGCCGTTTTCGAGCAGGTGACGATGGAGAATCCTACAGAAGCCGCCCGCACGGTGACAGCCGCCGACGGCCATGTGCAGTTCATCGGATACTTCGATGCCTTCACTATCCAGCCCGAGATCAGTCCCTCGCTCTACTACCTCACGAGCGGCAACCAGCTGACCTACACGCTGAAGGAGCGTATGCTGAAGGCCTGCCGTGCATACTTCATCTTCACTGCCAACAACAGTTCGCAGACCCTCGACTTCAACATCAACTTCAACGATGGCACTGGCATACACGAACTGACCCCATCGACCGATGCCTCGGCAGAGGGTATCTGGCACAGTGTTGACGGCCGCCGTCTCATGAGCAAGCCCAGCACGAGGGGCATTTACATCCACGATGGACGCAAAGTGGTGATAGAATAAGTAACTCCAAAAGGAAAACGACATGAAAACTAACCATAAATCCCAGCGAAAATACGTTGTGCCTCAATCGGAAATTGTGCCTTTGCACTACTTCACCGGCTTATTGGAGGTCTTCACCTATGGCGACCCTAAAGGCACAGGCATCGTGATAGATACGTTTGGCGATGACAGCGATGACGACAACCTGTCGAACGACGCTTTCTTCGACGACTGAGCGTAAAGAGAAACTACAAATCATGGCGGGGGTGATGACACCCCCGCCATGATTTTTTATAGGAGATTCTAGGAAGGCCTAGGAAAGCCTAGAAATGCCTAGAAATGCCTAGAAAAACCTAGAAAACCTAGAAAAATCTACTCGGTCCTTACGAGGAAGGAGCCGGTGGTGGCTGGTGAGGGACCGCAGACCTGGATGGCATAGACCCCGGAGGGCAGTGGAGCGAGCTGACAAGTCATTTTTCCGGCGGTGGGCACGGCAGAGGCCGTCTTTACGAGTGTGCCAGCGGTGGAATAGACCCTGATGGTGACGGGTACATCCACCTCGGTGCCGAAATCGAGGGAGAGAGTGGCATCGCTGCCCCACCCCATCCTCACATCAGAAGGTTGGTGGTGCGAGAGCCCCTCAATGCCCGAAATGCCAAGGATATGGAGCAGTCCGGCATAGGCATCTATCTCTCCATAACCATAGAGATTGTTAGGGTAAGTCAATGCGGGGTCATGCCGGCGTGCCGTGGCGGCGATGACGCCGATGATGTCATCGGGCGTGAGGTCGGGCTTTGCCTCGAGCCATAGCGCGATGGTACCCGCGACGATGGGTGTCGACATCGACGTGCCGCTGTTAGCATTCCAGGCGTAGGTCCGTCCGTTCCACTCGAAGTGTTCCACATCAGACAGGATGTCGCCAGCTTCGGGGTTGGCCTCCAGGTAGTAGCTGCTGTATGAGGAGATGACATTCGTGCCAGGCGCCATCACATCGGGCTTCACCCTTAAGTCGTAGGTGGGGCCCACAGAGGAATAGTCGCTGCGTTCGCCCGTAGAGCCCTTGTCGTAAAGCTGGTATTGTCCGAGATAATTGGTGACTCCCGTGCGGTAGCCTGTCGCTCCTACGCAGATGACCGAGGGCGCACTGCCCGGCGAGTGGATGGAGTAGGCGTTGTCGCCCAGTTCGGCTACAGCGGGCACGATATATCCCGCCCCCCTGAAGAGCTCCACCTCGCAGCCTTCGCCCACGATATCAATCCCCGTGTAGTAATCGAGCCCGAGACGCTGATCCGTCATGAGCACCACTTCCATCACATTCTGCTGCTCATCGAAACATGAGGGATAGCAATTGACAGTGATATAATAAGGTTTTCCCCCCACATCGAGTGTGTCGGTGAGGAGCGAGTCGGGACAAGCATAGATGGCATCGACGGTGAGCATTCGTTCCGCCTTCTGCCCATCCGGTCCCTGCATGGTGAGTCGTAGCATGTAGTTGTCGGTGCTTCCCTTCGCCGAGAAGTATGCCGCCGCCCCACCCGAGAGGAGAGTCACCGATGTCTGCTCCATGTCTTTGGGTTTGACGATGTGTGAGATTTGCATCCCGGCATTTCCCGCCGACGCCACCATGATGTGTCCTGGCCCCGTAAGGCTGTCGATGATGGCATAGTAGAGCATATCGTCGCCCCTGAAGTCCATCGCCGAGCCCTCGCTGAACGACACCACGCATGGTTTTCCGATGGCATCGGCATAGTCGAAGATATATTTGAACCCGAGGGCATCGGTGGCATAAGTGAACTTATAAACATCGGCGGAGTCGATGAGTGCGGCATCCTCGCCCACGGCATTGGCAACGATGCAGATGTCGCTTCCGGGTGCCATCCCCTTGTAAGGCGAGTTGAATCCACTTCCCGCCGCCGAGCCCAAGGTATGCGTGCCATGCGTCTGAATGAGCCCGTCGCGTGAGCAGCCATGGTCGATGATTGCTTGTCGTGTCGTGTATTCCGCCCCCACATAGAGCTGCGAGCCGACGGTATCGAGGGAAAGGAAGTCCCAAACCCTTCGGATGCGGTAGTCGCTGAGGTCGGCGCTGTAGAAATTGGGGTGAGTGAAGTCGAACCCGATGTCCTCGACCCCCACGACGACACCCTTTCCAGTGAAGGCATGCGGCAGTGCGTCGCCCCTATGTGCCCTTGCAGCCCCAAGCAGCACCGTGGTGGTGTCCATGTGTATCTGGTTACCCTGCCTTGCCTCGATGCGATGTACCGCAGGTTGGAGCGACAGTGATGGCAGGTTGCGGATTGGTATGGTGGCGATGCGTATGTCGCCGAAAGAGGCAAGTGTTCGGCATCCATACTTTCGGAGCACCTCGTCGGCCTCGCTTGCGTCGATTTTCACGAAGGCACACAGTTCACGGCCGTCGGGTTTTGCTGCTGGAGCCCTTCTTGCCGCCTGTTGTCCAATGGCAAGCTGTCTAACGAGCGGCGACATCTTTCTATAGTCGGCCTGCTGCGCTGTCGCATATATGGTGACAAACAACGCGCAAAGAGTGATGAAAAATCTTTTCATGGGAAATTTTTCTTGTATTCTTGTGCAAAATAAGTGAAAAAAAACGAGAAAAGGCTCAAAACTAAGAGATAAAGGTGTTTAAAAGGAAAAAAAAGCGTATATTTGCACGCTTATTCGCCATGCTGCCATCATCAGATGTCTTCTGCTTGGCAACAAACAAGTCAACTCTGTCATCAACATGCATATTCCCCGGTCCAACTCCCTTCGTGCACTTCTGCCGATGCTCTTCCTTCTTCTCGCCACCACCGTCTCTGCCGTTCCTGCGAAGCGTGGTGTGACCCGTCAGCTCACCCTTTCCGACGGTTCCGTGGTCCAAGCCCGTCTTGTTGGCGACGAATTCGCCCATTACTGGCTTTCCGATGACGGCAGAGCCTTTGCCGCCGAGGGCAACAGCTACCATGCCATCAACCTCTCCGCCATACGCGAGGAAGGTCTGCTCCGCCGTGCTGAAGCCAACAGCCGCCGCACGGCACGCCTTGCCCCGCGCCGCACTCGCGGCGCCGGCTATTTCGGCAAGAAACGCGGCATCATCATCCTCGTCAACTTCAGCAACCTGACCTTCAAGGCCGAGGACCCCAACACGCAGTACCAACGCATCGCCAACGAGAAGAACTTCGTGGAGGGTAAGTTCAAAGGTTCGATGTACGACTATTTCTATGCGCAGAGCGAGGGTCAGTTTGACCTTGAGTTTGACGTAGTGGGTCCTTTCACGCTATCGAAGAACCAAGCCTATTACGGTGCGAACAACGTCAGGGGCGACGACAAGCACCCCGCTGAGATGGTGAGTGAGGCATGCCTATTGGCCGACTCCTTGGTAAACTATGCCGACTATGACTGGGACAGCGATGGTTATGTGGACCAAGTGTATGTGGTGTATGCCGGAAAGGGCGAGGCCGATGGCGGTCCCGCGTACACCATCTGGCCCCACGAATGGGAGCTCGAGGCGGCCTCCTTCTATGGCGACGGCCCAGGTGCCCTCGACCTCGACGGCGTGAAGGTGAACACCTACGCCACAGGCAATGAGCTTGAGGCTGCAACCAACAACGTGATGGGCATCGGCACGATGTGCCATGAGTTCAGCCACTGCTTAGGCTACCCCGACTTCTACGACACCGACTACAGCGGCGGACAAGGCATGGGCAGTTGGGACCTGATGGACAACGGCTCATACAATGGTGACGGGTTCCAACCCGCGGGATACACCAGCTATGAGCGGTGGGTGGCAGGTTGGCGCGAGCCCATCGTGCTCGACAAAGACATGGAGGTACGTGGTATGAAGAGCCTCCAGGAAGGCGGCGATTTCTACATCATCTACAACGACGGCAACCGCAACGAGTACTTCCTGCTGGAGAACCGCCAGAAGACGGGATGGGATGCCTCCGTTCCCGGCCACGGCCTGCTCATCCTCCATGTGGACTACGACGCCCGCGCCTGGAGCAACAACACCCCGAACGACAACCCGTCGCATCAGCGCATGACGTGGGTGGCCGCCGACAACAATTATCAGTACTACGTCTATCAAGGGACGAAATACTACACCGATGAAGGCATGTCCACCGACCCCTTCCCCTACCGTACGACCAACTCATTCAGCAGCGAGAGCGCCCCTGACGCCAAATTCTTCAACAAGACGTCGAACGGCTCCAACTATATGGACTGGGCGATACGCAACATTTCTGAGGAATCAGGAGGCACCATGGCCTTCGATTTCAAGTACGTGACCATCGCCACCCCCACCTTCTCAGTGCCTGGCGGCACCTACTCCGGCCCTCAGAGTGTCGAAATCATCTGCCGCACCAATGGAGCGACCATCCGCTACACCACCGACGGGACAGAGCCCACACGCGAGAGCACGGAATACACCGAGCCCATCGCAGTGGAGAACACGATGACCATCAAGGCCTTCGCCTATACCGATGAAGAGGAGAGCCGCATCGTAGAGGCCACCTACAAAATCAAAGGCGGCCATTCTTCCGTTTCCAACTACAAGCGTGCGACGAAACTCGACGAGCTCGCCAACGGCATGCACTGCATCATCGCCAACACTGCCAACAAGAAAGTGGCGAGCGACTTGAACGGCACCTATCTCAAAGCCGTTGACACCGAGTTAACCGACAACCTCATCGAAATCGACAACGACTTTCTTGTGCTACAGCTCATCGGCAGTGGCGACCAATACGCCCTTCTCACTCCCAATAACGAATACCTCAGCGTGGGCGACACCAACCAACTTGGCATCACCACCAACCAGGACAACTGGACACTGCACGAGGAGGACGGCATCATCGTCCTTGAACATCCGACACATGGCTACCTGCTCTACACGACATTCCTCCACCGCTTCGTCCTCAACGCCAACGGTGCCTCGAAATCAATGCCTTACGCAGAGCTCTTCATCGAAGACCCCACCAGCGGCATCAGCACTCCCCACATGGCTCCCGCCACCGACAATCAGGTTTATACCCTCACCGGCATGCGCGTGACAGGCCCACTGAGCAAGGGAATCTATATCGTCAACGGCAAAAAAGTGATAAGACGATAGGTTTTAGACGCTAGACTTTAGACGCTAGACTTTAGGCTTTAGACGCTAGACTTTAGACGCTAGACTTTAGACGTTAGACGTTAGACGCTAGACGTTAGACGCTAGGCTTTTGACGCTAGGCTTTAGACGCTAGGCTTTAGACGCTATACTTTAGACGATAGGCTTTAGACGATAGGCTTTAGACGATAGGCTTTAGACGATAGGCTTTAGGCTTTAGGCGATAGACCTTAGGTTTTAGTTTCGGTATAACGGTATATCGATATTTCGATTTTGCCACAACAAACAGCAATGAGCCATGAATTAGCAAGCTAATGTCTAAACTTCTAAACTACTAAACTCCTAAACTCCCTTCAAAAACTCCTAAACTCCAAAACTCCAAATAAACTCCAAAAAAACTCCCAAACTCCCAAAAAAACTCCCCTAAAAAGGAACTAATCTTTAAACAGATAAAAACATCAACACTATGGACTTGACAAACAACCCCATTCTGCGGTCTTTGCTCACGGCTTTGTTTGTGCTGACCGCAACCGCCGCCTTGGCCATCCCCGCCAAGCCCGGTCTGACACGCACCATCACCCTTGCCGACGGGACGACCAAAACCGCGCGTCTTGTAGGTGATGAATTCGGCCACTACTGGCTATCTTCCGACGGCACCGCCTACTGTGAGGATGCCTCCACACAGTTATTTCATCCCATCAACCTTCAAGCGCTGACCACCAAGGCCGCCGCACGCCGTTCGGCCGCCAATGCCAAGCGCAGCCGCCGCCTGTCCGCTCCCCGCCGCGTGGGTCAGGTTGGCAACTACACCGGCAAGAAAAAGGGCATCATCATCCTCGTCAACTTCTCAGACAAGAAATTCAGCACCACCAATGCCTTCTTCAAGCGTATCGCCAACGAGAAGAATTTCATCAGCGGTGACTTCAAAGGCTCGATGTACGACTATTTCTACACTCAGAGCCTGCATCAGTTTGAACTTGAGTTTGATGTCGTCGGTCCTGTAGAAGTTACCAACAAACGCTCCTACTATGGCAGTAACGATGAGAACGGCGATGACCAGCATGCTGCCGAGATGGTGATAGAAGCCTGCCAGAAGGCGAACAGCCAAGTTGATTTCTCCGACTACGACTGGGACGGCGACAAATATGTGGACCAGGTTTATGTGGTATATGCCGACAAGGGCGCGGCCGACGGCGGTCCCGCCAATTCCATCTGGCCCCATGCCTACTCCCTGAGCGAAGCCAAAGAATATGGTGACGGCTCCGGAGTATTAACACTTGACGGTGTGACCATCGACACCTACGCCTGCGGCCCTGAACTCAACGGTCAAACAAGCAAAACCGCCGGCATCGGCACGATGTGCCATGAGTTCAGCCACTGCTTGGGCTACCCCGACTTCTACGACACCGACTACAGTGGTGGACAAGGCATGGGCTACTGGGACCTCATGGACAGCGGCTCCTACAACGGCGACGGTTACCAGCCCGCCGGCTACACCAGTTACGAGCGGTGGGTGGCCGGTTGGACGACTCCCATCGAACTGAGCAAAACGACCCAGGTGAGTGCCTTGCCCTCCCTTCAGGAGAGTGGCGAGAGTTACATCATCTACAACGATGGCAACCGCAACGAGTTCTATTTGTTGGAGAACCGCCAGAAGACGGGATGGGACGCCTCCCTTCCGGGCAATGGCCTCCTCATCCTCCATGCCGACTACAACGAGCAGGCCTGGGCGGACAACGCCCCCAATGACATCCCCTCTCACCAGCGTATGACTTGGATTCCCGCCGACAACCAATACCAATACGTCGTGTCAGATGGCGACAAGTACTACACAGAGGAAGGCATGGCGACTGACACCTATCCTTATGGAGAGTTGAACTCCTTCGGCAAGAACACGACCCCCGCCATGAAGCTTTTCAACAAGAGTTTGAATGGCACCTATTACCTCGACGTATCAGTAGACGACATCACTCAGAACTCCGACGGCACCATCGCTTTCAATTTCCGTGGTGTGAGCAACGTGTCGGCACCCACCTTTTCTCCCGCAGCCGGCACCTATTCCGAGGCGCAGAACGTGAGCATCAGCTGTTCGACGGCCGATGCCGCCATCCACTACACCACCGACGGCAGCACTCCTACGGCATCAAGTCCGCTCTACAGCAGTCCCATTCTTGTTGAGTCGACCACGACGCTCAAAGCCATCGCCATCACTGCCAATGAGCAGAGTGCCGTTGCCACCGCCCGCTATGTCATCCGTACCGGCGGCACAGGCACCGACACCAACGTCTTCCGCCGTGCCACCTCTACCGATGAGTTAGTTGACGGCATGCGCTGCATCATCGCCTGCGGGTCGAAACAAGTGGCAGCAGGCCAGCTTGGAGGCACCTCGAATTCCTACCTCACTCCCGAAGATGTGGATGTTGATGGCGACCTCATCACCATCAGCGACGGCGTGATGGTGTTCACCCTCAACATCGCCGGCAACAGCTATTCACTTGTCAATGAAGAGGGTAACTATCTCTATGCGAGCGCCGTGAAAGTCATCGGTTTTTCCTCGTCGGAGAAGTCATGGACACTGAACAACACCAATGATGGTTTATCGCTGACCTACGGCAGCAATGGCACTATTCTCTACAATGTGAACAGCCCACGTTTCACGACATACACCAGCAACCCCAACGCATCGATGCTTGTTGCCTACCTGTATGTGGAGGATGGGGAGACACCCGCTGTCAAGCAAGATGCCACCCTGACGTTCAGCGCCTCTTCAGCTACCGCCACCTTAGGGCAGTCGTTCACTGCACCCTCGCTGTCCACCGACCCCGCCGGCATTGCCGTGAGTTACAGCAGCAGCGATGAGAGCGTTGCCACCGTCGATGCGTCAACGGGCCAGGTGACTCCATTGTCGGCCGGCACCGCCACCATCACCGCCACCTTCGCCGGCAACGACAACTATAACCCCGCCGAAGCCTCGTATACCCTCACTGTGAAGGAAAGTTCTGAAGGCGGCGAAGGCACCGTGAAATATGTTCTTGTCGAGACCGACGACCTTGCCCCCGGCGATGAAGTGATTGTGGTTTGCAACTACAACGATGTCTTCTACGCCCTCGGCACCAACCAGAAGAAGAACAACCGCGATGCAGTGGTGGTGAGCCAGAACGATGACGGCAGCCTCACAGCAACCGATGAGACACAGGTCATCACGCTGGAGGAGGGCGACACAGGCTGGTTCTTCAATGTGGGTGATGGCTATCTCTGCTCCGCTTCGAGTACGAAGAACTGGCTCCACACAACGACCACAGCCACCGACAATGCAGAAGCCACCATCGACATTGAAGACGGCATAGCGTACATCACCTTCCTTGGTGACTTTGATCGCAACAACCTGAAGTTCAACGACAACGCCAGCAATGGCTTACCGCTCTTCTCTTGCTACGCCACTGGTCAGAAAGACGTGTCGCTCTATCGGAAGGTGGTTGAGGAGGAGCCCTCCGGTCTGCTTGGCGATGTCAATGGCGACGGTTCGGTGGATGTGACCGATGTGATGTTAACCGTAGGCCACATTCTCGGCAACCCCAGTTCGGTATTCATCTTCAAGAATGCCGACATCAACGGCGATGGCGATATCACAGTGACAGATGTGATGTCGATAGTCAATATCGTCGTGGGCATTGATTGATGCTTAGTCGAAAGCAGACAAGTATTAAAAAAAAGAAAAACCGCCGCGTACAACTTAATTATTTGTACGCGGCGGTCGGTTTATGAGGTTTCTTTATCAGAGTGCTTCATTATCAGCACCAATCGTCGTAAAGACGTTTCAGAATGTCAGTTTCCTGTTTCTCAGAGTAGAGTTAAGGAGCATGACGTATTTGCGGTACTGAGCCTTGTTGAGGATGCCTCTTGCAGCGAGGAGGTTTTTGTTGACAGCATTGTTGAGCATGGCCTTACGGTCGGCGCCATCAGCAGTAGCGATGGTCATGAGGTCGGCAGCGAAAGCGTCCATAGCATCCTCGACGAAGTCATACTGGTCGAGATTGAGGCTGAGTGCACGTCCGAGGCTGCGCATCGAGACATGCATCTCGTAAGCTTGAAGATTCTCCACGGCGTTGTTCTCCTCGTTGTCAGCATACGCGAGAGTCATACTCATCATGACGATCATACTTAAAACGATTCTTTTCATCTTTTTACCCTTTCTTTTTTTAATGGAGCCCTTTGTCGTGTTATCCTGATTTTAGCGGGTCTCCTGTTGTTAAACATGAAATAAATGTTATCCTGTTGTCATTGAATGACGGTGCAAAGATAATGGGTTTTCAGGCATACTGCCATGGATTTTAGCGATTGTTTGCGCACACAGCCCATTTTTTTGATATGAGTCAAGAATTGTGGGAGGTAACAGAGGGGACAGAGGATAGACTTTAGACGCTAGACGCTAGACTTTAGACGCTAGACTTTAGACGCTAGACTTTAGACGCTAGACTCTAGACTTTAGACTCTAGACGCTAGACTTTAGACTCTAGACGCTAGACTATAGACTATAGACGATGGACTATAGACGATGGACTGAGGGCGGCAAGGGAGGAATTGAGATTCAAAGATTCAACACAGAGACACGGAGACACAGAGAAACACAGAGGATCTCCAATCTTGGGAGAAAAAGAGGAGACAGAGGAAGACAGACGAGAGACGCAAGTCTTTAGACTTTAGACGCTGGACTGAGGATGACAAGGGAGGAACAGAGATTCAAAGATTCAACACAGAGACACGGAGACACGGAGAAACACAGAGGATTTCCAATCTTGGGAGAAAAAAGAGGAGACAGAGGGCGACTGACGCGACTTCCATAAACACTTCCCTAAACACTTACAACGCTTACATAAATGCTTACCTAAACGTTTCTAAGGCCATGGAATCAGAGTGGGCAGCGTTTATACAGACGCTGCCCACTCCTATTGTCAAGATACTTCTGTTATTACGCTTTACACGAGATGAGGCAAGTTAGCCATGCTCTTGGCGAGGTCATCATCAGTAAGGTCATAGTTGCGCAGGTCGCCGTTGATGTACTGCTCGTAAGCCGTCATATCGATGAGACCATGTCCGCTGAGGTTGAAGAGAATGACCTGCTTCTGTCCTGTCTCCTTGCATTTTAGCGCCTCCCTGATGGTTGCAGCTATAGCGTGGCAGCTCTCAGGAGCAGGAATGATGCCCTCTGTGCGGCTGAAGAGAATACCGGCCTCAAAGGTTTCAAGTTGTGGTATATCCACACCTTTCATATATCCATCCTTGATAAGTTGGCTGACAATCATGCCTGCGCCATGGTATCTGAGTCCACCGGCATGAATGTTGGCGGGTTTGAAGTCATGTCCGAGAGTGTACATGGGCAGCAGCGGTGTGTATCCTGCTTCATCTCCGAAGTCGTAGTCGAAAACGCCACGAGTCAGTTTTGGACAGCTGTTGGGCTCTGCAGCGATGAACTCAGTGTTTCGTTCACCGGAGAAGTTATGCCTCATGAACGGGAAGGCGATGCCACCGAAGTTGGAGCCTCCTCCGAAGCATGCGATGACCTTGTCGGGGTACTCGCCAGCCATTTCCATTTGTTTCTCGGCCTCAAGTCCGATGATGGTCTGGTGGAGCGAAACGTGGCTGAGAACCGACCCGAGGGTGTATTTGCAGTTGGGTGTTGTAGTAGCGAGTTCCACGGCCTCAGAAATAGCCGTACCGAGCGAGCCGGTGTGCATGGGGTCGCGTGTAATGATATCCTTGCCCGCCCTTGTAGACATGGATGGTGAGCCTTCGACGGTAGCTCCGAAAGTCCTCATGATTGACGAGCGGTAAGGTTTCTGCTGCATGGAAATTTTGACCTGATAGACAGCGGCTTCAAGTCCGAAGACCTTTGCGGCATAGCTTAGTGCAGCGCCCCACTGTCCTGCTCCGGTCTCTGTGGTGACATTGGTAGTGCCCTCCATCTTGCAGTAATAGCACTGCGGCAGTGCGGAGTTGATTTTGTGCGAGCCGAGCGGGTTGACGCTCTCGTTCTTGAAATAGATATGTGCCGGTGTGCCGAGCGCCTGTTCGAGGGCATAAGCCCTGACGAGCGGTGTTGCCCTGTAGTATTTGTACATATCGAGTACAGGCTCTGGAATGTCAATCCAAGCGTGCTCGGTATCGAGTTCCTGTTTTGAACACTCATAGCTGAAGATGTGTGCAAGGTCTTCTGGCGACAAGGGTTGCTTGGTGGCTGGATGGATGGGTGGCAGAGTTTTGTTAGGCATTTCTGCCTGGATGTTGTACCACTGTGTGGGGATTTCACTCTCCTGAAGGATGAATCTTTTCTGTTTGCTCATAATCATTTAGGTATTTTGGGAAATGCCGTGGCAAAATTACACATTATTTATTAAAAAGACGAAAGGAAAAGAGCTATTTGATGTTTTTTGCTTCCATATTGGTAGCAATTGAGTTTAGGTGTTGCAATGACATCGCAACAAACTGAACGAAAGGAATAGGCGGGATCTATAGCCTAAAGTCTAAAACTAAAGTCTAAAACTAAAGTCTAAATGAATACCCCTCAAAAAAATCAGCCGTGGAAATCCACGGCTGATTTTTTTCAGTAGAGAGAAACAGTTACTTGTCCTTTGCGTCCTCTTCCTCTCCCCAGACACTTTTGTTAGTGGTGAAAGAGAGGTCATCGAAATCGAGGTTACCATAGTTGGAGAGCTGTCCCTCACCCATTTCGTCGTGCTTGCTCATGAGTACGGGAAGGCATGTCGTTGCGTCGTGGATTTCCACAACAGGTTTGATATATGCTTTCATAATCATATTGTTATAGATTTCACTTGACGACGACCTTCTTGCCATTGACGATATAGATGCCCTTGTTGAGCTTGCCATTGACACGGATGCCAGAGAGTGTGTAAGCCTCGCCAGCATTCTTTGCATTGACCTCAGCATTGTTGATGCCATTGAGGAAGTCGAAGAGGTAGAACGAAGCAGCACCAGCCTCTTTCTCGAGTGCGAGGTAAGCCTTGTGTGCACCGTTTTCAACACTTGTTCCATCCTCTGTAGCCCAGTAGAAGCCGACGGTTGATGCATCGCCATTGCTACCAGCCTTTGTTGAGAGGACATAGTAGAGATAACCATCTTCGGCGACAGTGGTTGCGACGTCGGTACCCTGGAGCATGTTCTCAGCGACAGCCTCAGCGCCCAGTGACACATCGAAGGTATAAGTGCCAGCGGCACCCTCGAGCACGACACCAGTTCCGGCGGGGATGGTTCCGTCAAGTTCGTTGAGCACGATGGCATCATCCTCCATGGTCACGGTATAGGCTGTCACGCCCGAAGGAATGACGAGGTCGACGTCACCGTAATAGAGAGTGGAGTAGCCTACGTTTCCAATCTTGACATCAATGCCCTGGTTTTCGCTGTACTCAACCATCTCGATGGAGAAGTTGTCCCAGATGCACCAGAGGTCTTTGTTCTCCTCAAGGCGTGCACCGATCTTGAGGACACAGTCTTTCACCTCGACGGTGAACGGTGTGATGGTGTAGCTGCCAGCAAGGAAGGAGGTGGAAGCTGCATCCATCGACTCCTCTAAACCAGTCCTCTCGGGGAATGTAGCCGTTGCCTCATTGGCGAAGAAGACAGGTCTGTCGGGATTGGTGGAGCCGTTGTCGATGCGATAGAAGCCCTGAGCGGAGACTTTGTAGGTACCGTTGGGAACGATGAGTGTCTGCTCCATGTTGAACGTCGAATGATATGATTCCACGCAAAGGTTGGTTTGCAGACCAGCATGGTTCTTCTGGTCACTCGCCTCGAAGGTCCAGTTGTTATAGTAACCATTGTTACGGCTGAAGTTCGGGTCCATGATGTAGTAGGTGGCATCCTGAGGATTGCTCTCGGAAGCCTCCTGGAGGTTGGCGAGGCGGTCGGCCTCATCGATGAACTCCCACTGAGCGAGGGTGCTGTTAGGATTCTCAAGGAAATCGAGGATAGTGGTTCCAGGTTGTGCAGAGAGCACGGTGCTGCCAAGAGCGATGGTGTAGATTTTCTCCTTTCCATCAACTGGAGTGATGGCGAAGGTAGCGGGGGTACCATTATCAGCATAGCAGTTGTCGCCGAGACCAGAGGTGGCGTTGCAGATGTCGGTGATGGTGTATCCACCGCTGGAGCCGAGGACCTGTGCGATGACGCCATGCTTGACGAGAGAGCCATGGGTGCCATACGTATCGGCAGCGCCGAGGTACATACCAGTGGCCACGTTGCGGATGAGGTATCCACCGTCGCCGCTGAGTATGGACTTGTGTGCGATGTCGGGAGCGTCGTTGACGGTGACAGTAGCAGTAGCCACGACAGTATTGTCGGCAAGAGCTGTGGCAGTGATGGTGGCAGAACCTCCGCCCATGGCAGAGACGATACCGTTGGCCACGGTAGCGACATTCTCATCACTTGATGTCCAGACGATGGTCTTGTCCTCTGCATCTTCTGGGATGACGGTAGCCGTGATGGTTCCCGTTTCTCCAGTCTTGAGCGTCAGAGTTGTGGGATCGAGTGTGATGCTGGTGGGCAGGATGCCACTGGCCTCCTGGATGGTCACATCTTTGATTGCAATCCAGTTGATGGGTGAGGTGCTGTCGAGCAGCACACCAAACTTAAGTACGCCGTTTGCATCGACCTCGCCAGTGGCGTTGAATGTAGCGTATTTACCCTTATTGGCACTTCCTCCGCAAACTGATGCGTATTCGTCGAGGGCCTTGATGTCATCACCCACGAAGAAGCTAGCACCGGTGACGCCAGTATTGGCCTCATTGTAGACGCGGACGAGGGCGGAGATGGTGTAGCGGTTGCCGGGGATGAGTCCGTTGAAGGTGTAGTAGAGCATACCACCCTCGTTGCCTCCAGCAAGAGGTGTGCCTGAGCTGGCCCAGTCCTGCACGAACGGTGTTAGCATGCCAGAACCGTCAGTTTCACCCTCATGGGACCAGATGTTGACTTCAAGTCGTCCATTGGTGGTGGAGATGGCCCAACCATTGAGGTCATTGGTGGGCACGATGCCTGTAGTGAGTGCATCGACGATGCCCTTCACAGATGCTAAGGCTTGGTTGATAGTTGCGGTAGCCGCGATGTAGGCCTCAGCGGTCTGTGGGCTGACAGTTGTACCGACAGCCGTTTCGAGATCACCAAGTTTGGTGGAAATGACCATCTCGTCGATGCCCTGTGTTGCAAGGAGAGTTTGTGCGGCATCGATAGCGGCGAGGTAGTCGGCATAAGCAGTAGCCAGTGCATCGGCGTCGCTATAGAGTGAGGTGACATCGGAGATTGCGGCAAGCAGTTCATCCAGGTCGCTGTAGCTCTTGTTCTTGGCATCGACAGCGTCGACAAGTGCACTGTATGCTTCGGCGGGCAGAATGTCCTGATATTTGGTCACCTCAGCGCAAAGTGTGGTCAGCGCGGCGGCCACGTCGCCACAGAATGCGAGTTTGAAGTTATCGAAATGCACCCAGTTGGCTGTTCCCTCTGCGGTCTTACCAGCACTAATGGTGAGGTCCTCGCCGTCGCCAAGCACATAGCTCACGGTATAGTCTTTATCAGCCGTCCAATTGGCGGTCTTTCCGTTGAGGTCGATATAGGTGCCATTGCCGCCGAGGTTGGCGGTCAGCTGATATAGTCCGGCGGGCAAGTTGGTGAGTGTCTGCGACATTTTCCCTTCAGGAAGAGCGCCACTTGCCTGCCATTTCTCGGCATACCATCCACCCACCTTGAAGCCTTGATTGTTGCTTTGTGTGCCGAAAATGCCCTCGGGCTCCATGGTCCATCCCGTCATGTCGCGGTACTCAAATCCGGGGTTGGTGATATAACCAGTGACATCAAAAGGCGAATCCATGGTAGCCAGTTCATCGTTGAGGATCAGCTCAAACATACCGACAATACACCAAGACCTCATTTCATCGAAGGTACCTTCTACGCCAATTTCGATTGATGTGTTATCAGCGTCAATAGTAAAGTTAACCTCATTGCGATACATCTTCGAATCGAAACAGTTGGCTCCTTGCAATTGACTGTCGGCATAACCACTAGCGGAAATGCTACCAAGTGTCTTCAATGTCACTTCTGCATCACCTGCTTTTAGAACGGCAAGTGATTTATCAGAATTGGTGTTGTAACTTTGTCCTTGACGGAAGAAAGAGTAGTTGACCAATGTGTAGTTACCTTTTGGCAGCGTGATGGTCTGCTTGATGGAATACTCAGTTTGGATAAGCTCTCCCCATCCTGCGTATGCCTCAGTAGCCCATCCAGCGGTGTTGTTGCCTCTAACGGATTTTGAGAAAGCATCAGCCGGGTCAGTGGTTTGATATTTTTTCGAGAAAGTCTTTGTCCAGCCATCAGTATTATTTTCCAATTTAGCATTGGTGATGTACTGTGACGTAACATCCTTTTGTGCATAGAGTTGCCCCCATGCACCGACAATCATGAGGATTGCCAAAAGTAGAAATTTACGTTTCATCAATTAAAGGTTTAAGTGAATAATAATATTAAATAGAAATTTTCTCAGTAGTCACTCCCAGACACTGCGTGCCTGTGGCAGAGTTTCTTGCTCAAAGTTTTGCTCGTTAGCGAACTGTCTTCCATCTGCGACCGAAGCGATGACATCGTATCCGGCCATGACCTGCATGCTTTTTCTAAGCACTGCGGTTTTGGGGGCTTTGTAAGTTTTCATATCATTAAGGTTTAGGTGTGATTATTCTGTTGTTTTCTCTGCTGGTGCGGGTAAAATCCCGCGACCATGGTTTTGCTATATATTAGGCTACAAATATAATGTTTTTTTTTCACATTATTCTTTTTTAAGGAAAAAAAGAGCGAAAAAAGGCAAAAAGTGTAGAAAAAAGGCAGACATTCAATGTTTTGAGCGCTGAAAAGCCTGAGTTTTTCAGTATGATGTCCCTGATATACCTGTGTCACTGTTTCTGTCTTTTGCCGTACACCCTCATCCTCCACCGCCTGGCCCATGGTTCATGTTCACCACTTTGAACTCGCGATCCTTGGTGATTCTCACCTTTTTTGTACCTTTGCCATTGTGATTGACCTTTGTTTTCGGGGCCGCCGAAAAGGACACTTCAAAAATAGAAAAAATGGTATATATAGACGAGCCGAGATAAGAAATTGTTTCAGTAGAGGGATGGAAAAAGGTGGGCAAACTGCTATGAGTTAGCCCACCTTATCATTTTAGGGAATTGACGGAGGAATGTCCTCAGGATTTGTCCTTACTCACTCCATACGCTGCTTCCTGCGCGCACGGGGTCGTCAGTCCCCTGGTCATCATCGGGGTTGATATCCTCATGATATTGCCCTCCGCCATCAGAGACGATGGTGTTGTCCATGAAACTGTCACTTTCCACGTCTCTGACGACGATGGCAGGAATTTCATACGATTTCTTCATAATTAAAGTTTTGAATGGTTATTGATTTATTTTATTACGACCTTTTTTCCATTGATGATGTAAATGCCCCTCTGTGCGCGTGTGACCTGCTGTCCGTTGAGGTTGTAGATGCCATTATTGTTATTGGCATTGTCCATTCCCACGTTAGCGATGCCATCGATGACGAGGTTGCCGAGTACGAACAGCGGCTCATCAATCGGAGGCTCGGGAGTCTCGATTTCATTCTGCATGAATGCGCGGTAAGCCTTGTGCTCGTTGCCACCATTGGCTTTCTTGAAGCCGTCGGTACCAGCGATGTAGTCGCCAGCCACGACAGGCGATGCATCCATAGGATAGGCGCAATATGAGCCTACGAAGCTAAAGCTGTCGTCGGCCACGGTGAGGTCGGTGGGTTTGGAGACGAGTTTGTTCAGGAACTTGGGCAGTTTGGTATCAGCCTTTACAAATACGGCGTACGGAGTGTTGGGCTCAAGGTTCTCCACTTCGGAGAAGAGGAGTCGGAGCTGCGAACCATTGACTTCGGAGCCGTCGTACTGCAGCACGGCGTCGACGCCGAGCTCATCCTTCGTGGTGGCGAAGGGCAGGACGATGGTGTTGAGTCCGGCAAGTAGTGTGCGGTCGTAGGTGATGGCATTGTACTCGCCCTGAGCGGGAGCCTTGGTGTCGTCGTCGGTCATGACGGCGTCGCTTGCGCTGTATTTGATGAGTTCAAGTTCGAAATTATCCCAGATGCACCAGAGTTCGAGGTTGGTCTCGTTCTTGGCACCGATTTTGAGGACATGGTCGGTCACCTCGACGGTGAACGGCTCGATGGTGTAGTTGCCTTTGAGGAAGGAGAGCGAAGCGTCGCTCATGCTGTTCTCTGTGCCAGTACGCTCTGGGAAAGCAGCGGTCTTGTCGTTGGCGAAGAACACGGGTCGTCCCGGGTCAGCGCTTTCAGTATTGTTGTCGTTGCGGTAGAAGCCCTGTGCGGTGACGCGATAGGTACCATTAGGCAGGTCGATGGTCTGCTCCAAATTGAAAGTGGAGTGATATGACTCGACGCATAAGTTGGTGTTGTCGCCGGCATGGTTCTTATGGTTGCTTACCTCTAAGGTCCAATTGTCGTAATAGCCATTGTTGCGGCTGAAGTTCGGGTCCATGATGAGCCATGTGGCGTCGGCGGGATTGGCCTCTGTGGCAGCCTTGAGGTTGGCGATGCGGTCGGCCTCGTCGATGAACTCCCACTGAGCGAGAGTGCTGTTGGCGTTGTCGAGGTAAGCGAGGGCGGTGGTGCCAGCCTGTGCTGAGAGCACCTTGCCGTCAAAGGCGATGGTGTAGACCTTCTGCTTACCAGCGACGGGTGCTATGGTCAGGTCAGCGGGTGAGGGGTTGTCGGCATAGCAGTTGTCGCCGAGTCCGGATGTGGCATTGCAGATGTCGATAATCTTGTATGCGCTACCCGATGCGACGACCTGTGCGATGACACCGTGCTTGCAGATGGAAGCCTGTGTGCCCCAGGTGTTGGCAGCATTGAGATACTTGCCAGTGGCGACGTTGCGGATGAGGTATCCACCCTCTCCGGTGAACTCCGACTTGTTGGCGATGTCGGGAGCGTCGGTTACGGTGACATTGGCAGTAGCCTTCACGGTCTCTTTAGCGACAGAAGTAGCAGTGATGACAGCCGTTCCAGGCCCCACGGCATTGACGATGCCATTGCTGACGACGGCCACTTTTTCGTTGCTGGATGTCCAGACGAGGGTCTTGTCCTCCGCATTTTCAGGAGCGACAGTGGCCTCGATGGTGCCCGCCTCGCCCGTGACGAGTTTCAGGGTCTTGGGGTTGAGAGTGATGGCAGTAGGCAGGATGCCGCTGGCCTCCTGTATGGTGGCATTCTTGATGGCAATCCAGTTGATGGGTGAATCGCTGTTGAGCAACACACCGAACTTAAGCACGCCGTCGGCATCCACCTCACCAGTAGCGCTAAAGGTAGCGAACTTGCCCTTGTTGGCGAAGTCACCGGCGCAGGGTGCAGCATAGTCATCGATGCTCTTGAGCTCGTCGCCGACGAAGAATGAAGCACCAGTGACGCCTGTAGCGGCCTCATTGAAGACGCGTACAAGAGCTGAGATGGTATAGCGCTTGCCTGGGATAAGCCCATTGAAGGTGTAATAGAGCATGCCGCCCTCGTTGCCTCCGCTGAGTGCAGTGCCAGCACCGACCCAGTCCTGAACGAACGGTGTTAACATGCCCGAACCGTCGGTGTTACCCTCTACGGACCAGGTGTTGACTCTAAGTTCTCCGTTGGTGGTTGAGATGGCCCATCCGTCTAAGACATCAGTTGGGATGACGCCCGATGAGATTGCATTCACGGTAGCCTTCACAGCAGCTGCGGCAGCATTGAGTGCTTCGGCAGCAGCATTGTAGGCATCAGCAGTCTGCTCGCTGACCGGTGTGTTGATGGCGGTCTGAAGTGCGATGAGCAAGTTGCGGTTGACGATATTTTCGAGTCCGGAAGTGGCGTTGACGGCCTTAGCCTCAGTGAGAGCTTCGTTGTAGGCTGTATAGGCAGCGGCCAAGACATCGGCGTCGTTGAAGAGTGCGGTGACCGCGTCGATGGCTGCAAGAAGCTCATTGGGATCAGTGTAGGTCTTGTTCTTAGCATTGACGGCAGCCACGAGAGCGCTGTAAGCCTCGGCGGGCAGTTTGTCCTGATACTTGGTCACCTCGGCACAAAGTGCGCTCAGTGCGGCAGCGACGTTGCCACAGAAGGCGAGTTTGAAGTTATCGAAATGCACCCAGTTGGCAGTACCCTCTGCGGTCTTACCCGCACTGATGGTGAGGTTCTCGCCGGCGGAAAGCACATAACTCACGGTATAGTTCCCGTCAGCCGTCCAGTTGGCAGTCTTTCCGTTGAGGTCGACATAAGTTCCATCGCCTCCCAGGTTGGCGGTCAGCTGATATAATCCGGCGGGCAAGTTGGTGAGTGTCTGCGACATTTTCCCTTCAGGAAGAGCGCCACTTGCTTGCCATTTCTCGGCATAGAAACCACCCACTTTGAAGGGTTGGTTGTTGCTCTGTGTGCCGAAAATGCCCTCGGGTTCCAAGGTCCATCCCGTCATGTCGCGGTACTCAAATCCGGGGTTGGTGATGTATCCAGTCACATCAAATGGAGCGTCCATCGTTGCAAGCAAATCATTGTTGATGAGTTCGAATTGTCCAACGATGCACCATGAGCGCATTTCATCAAATGTACCTTCGACACCGATTTCAATGGTCGTGCCATCTGCATCGATAGTGAAATCGATGGTGTTGCGGTACATTTTAGAGTCGAATACGTTAGCACCTTCGGCTTGGGAGTTGGCATAAGATGCTGCAGTGATGCTTCCTAATGTTTTCAGAGGCACCTGGCTGTTTCCTGCTTTGAGGAATGCCAGCGACTTTTCTGGGTTGGTGTTGTAGCCTTCTCCCTGACGGAAGAAAGAATAGCTCACCAAGGTATAATTTCCCTTTGGCAGCGTAATTTCCTGCTTGATGGAATAAGCAGTTTGGATAAGACTCCCCCATCCAGCGTATGCCTCAGAAGCATAGCCAGTGGTGTTGTTGCCTCGGACAGAGTTGGAAAACGCATCAGCCGGGTCATTGGTCTGAATGGTTTTCGTAAAGGTCTTTGTCCAGCCATTTGTCCCATTAGCGAGGGTGGCATTGGTGATGTACTGTGACGTAACATCCTTTTGTGCATAGAGTTGCCCCCATGCCCCGACAATCATCAGGATTGCCAAAAGTAGAGATTTACGTTTCATCAATTAAAGGTTTAAGTTAATATTTAAGAATTGTATTTATTTTGTTTCCAGTAGGTTTTTCCACAGGCTTAGCCCTGCTTTACATAATAGTTAGCAATAACCACAGCAGAGTTCATACCCTATTTAGCATTTAGCGTACAAAATTAATAATTATTTTCCAATACCTATCAGTTTTTTGAGAAAAAAAAGAAAAAAAATAATTCAGGAAATAATTTCTGGGCGGCCTGACGGCGCGCCCCACGGTGGCCTTCTGAATTCCTCAAGTGGCCTTCTGAATTCCTCAAGTGGTTTCGCGAATCCTCCAACTGGCCTTCTGGATTCCTCACGGTGGCCTTCTGGATTCCTCAAAAAGAAAGTCCCAAAGGAATAACTTGCCAATAAGGTAAAAAAACAGTATCTTTGCACCCAAGGATGCCATTGATTGTTCATATGCATCAATAAAATATTTTAACACTTTTCCGATAATTAAATCATAATAAATGTCAAATAGTTAACGACAAGAAAGTTTCGCTTACAATCTATATATGATTATAATGAATAAACCATCACATCAAGAAAAGACCACTTACAAAATGACGAACATTTTGAATCTTAGGATGATTATCACCATCCTCATCATCAGTTTTGGCACAACTACTTATGGACAGGCAGAAAGACAAGTGCCACCATCAGAGCACAGAACTGCCCTTCAATGCGTGCAGCCTTCTTTTCTGAAAAAAGGCGACAAAGTAGCACTTATCTCCCCAGCATACTTCACCCCCATGGAGAATGTGACAAAGACCGCCTCTTTGCTTCGCTCATGGGGTTTAGAACCCATTATCGGCCCCAATGTAGGCAAGGTGTCGGCAGGCAAGTATGCCGGTACGGACGCCGAGCGTGTGAGCGACCTCCGGTGGGCGCTCCATCACCCTGAAGTGAAAGCCATCATCTGCAACCGTGGTGGCTACGGCACCATCCACCTCATCGACTCGCTGGCGCTGCAGGAGTGGAGCCTTTCGCCGAAGTGGCTGGTAGGTTTCAGCGATATCACCACCCTCCTGGGCCTTCTCAATCGTTCGGGCGTGATGGGCATCCATGGCACGATGAGCTCGCTGATGGCGAAAGACGGCACCGATGCGACGACCACGCTGATGCGTGACCTACTGATGGGTCAGGTGCCCTGCTATGAACTTCCCGCCCATCCTGCGAACATCATTGGCCGAGCCAGTGGCGTACTCGTTGGCGGCAACATCTGCACCTTCGCACCGAACCTCGGCTCCAACGCTGACGCCACACAGGCCAGCGACCTCATCCTTTTCATCGAGGAGGTGGAGGAGTCGATGCACAACCTCGACCGCCAGCTCAACATACTGAAGATGAACGGCGTGCTTGACCGCTGCAAAGGCATCGTATTAGGTGAGTTCACCGGCTGCGGCAAGGAGTTCACCTACGAGAGTGTGGAGCAAATGTTCCGCGAATACTTCTTACCCTACGGCTTCCCAGTGCTCTGCGGCTTCCCCGGCGGCCATGGCGACGTCAACCTGCCATTGGTAATGGGCGCCCCTGTCACCATCGACGTGCGTAACGACGGCGCCACCCTCGAGTTCCACATCAATGGCCAGCAGCACAAAGTCAACACTGCAGACAATTAGGCACCTACACCCTCAAATCCAAAGGAATATGAGAGTGTAGACTGTAGATACAGACAAATGGTTGACATCCGCCTCGTTGCCAGCCCGATGGCCGTCACCCTCTACGTCGACGGGCAAGAGATGACCGCAGCCGACGAGACTTTCGCCACGCGCCACAATCTATAGCAAGTTCGGCAAACAGTTCGACTATGAATTTCCACCCATGTCATTCTCCATCATGCGCGTGAAATATCGCGTGAAATATGGAGAAATAAAGGCCACATGACACCTTAAATTCCCCCTATCTCCTTCTCGGAGGCAGTCTACTACCGATAAATCTCGTGACAACAGAAGACTGCCTCCGAACTTGACTGTATAGAACTGGGGGACAAAAAAAACGAAAAAACATCAAAAACATAAGGTTTGTTCCAAAAAAAAGCATTAGTTTTGCAACATCATCGCATATTCAACAAACCTAACCTACATATTTTACATATTTGAAAACAACCATAGTTTCTGCGATGAGTGTTACATCTTTGCAACATATTGAGCAAATAGTTCAAGCTAATGTGATAGACTTGACGTAATTTTGCAGCCCAAGACGACAATTCGCAACCTAACTTTTATATAACGAACTAATTACTAACAAATGAGAAAAGAACTTCTTTTTGCAGCAATGCTGTCGTTGTGCATGGCAGGGGGACCATTGTCCTTCCTTTCGCTTCCGGCAGCAGCAGCAACAACCCAGCAGACCATCAAGGTCTCGGGTGTAGTTGTCGACCAAGAAGGTGAACCGCTCATCGGTGCCACCGTGAAGGTGAAAGGGACATCGTCGGGCACAGTGACCGACTTCGACGGAAACTTCAGTATTGACGTCCCCTCCAATGCCACTCTTGTGCTCAGTTACATTGGCTTCAAAGACCTGGAAGTGCCCGTTCAAGGCCAGTCCTCGCTTGGAACGCTCAAGATGGTGAGCGACTCACAGATACTTGAGCAAGTGGTCGTTGTGGGCTACGGCACCCAGAAGAAAGCCGACCTTACCGGCTCAGTCTCGATAGTGAATGCCGACGAGCTGAAGCGAGTATCCAATTCAAACATCTCGACCATGCTTGAGGGCAAGGTCGCCGGTGTCCAGATTACTTCTGACGGCCAGCCAGGCGCCGACCCATCGGTTCGCATCCGTGGTCTTGGCTCTTTCGGCAGCACCGCACCACTCTACGTCATCGACGGTGTGCCCATGGGAACCACCATCCGCGACTTCTCGCCCAACGACATTGAGACCATCCAAGTGTTGAAAGACGCATCTGCAGGCGCCATCTATGGTTCACGTGCCGCAAACGGTGTGATTATCATCACCACCAAGGGTGGAAAGAAAGAGCAGCCGCTGAAGGTGGACTACAAAGGCTACCTGGGCATGGACAAGATTGACGGCGGAGTTTACGATGTGATGAACGCCTCTCAGTACAGCCAGTATCTTGGCCTGTCGAGCGAGAACACTGGCGTGGCAGCCCCCGGCGGCTACACGAAGGGCAGCGACGGTCTTTATCATTTCATGGACAACACCGACACCGACTGGTTCAAAGAGGTGTTCAAGACCGGCTATCGCCAGAACCACAATGTGAACTTGAGCGGCGGTGGTGCCAACAACACCTATAACGTCGGCCTCGACTACTTCAAGCAGACTGGAACGATGGAGGGCGCCGGTCCTAACTACGAGCGCTTCACCGCCCGTGTGAACAACACCATGGACACGAAGTTCATCAACTTCCGCACCTCGCTGGTATATTCGCACTCCAACCAGGACAACATGTCGATCTCAAACGCCAACGAGTACATTCAGGGACTCTATGGCAACCTTCCCAACGTGCTGCTCGGCACGCTGACCATGCAGCCCACCATCAAGGCCTACGACGAGTCGACCTGGTGCCTTGACGACAAAGTGGGAGCAGCCAGCAACTGGGAGTACGATGCCTATGGCTACGGTGTCTATTATGATGACATCCACGGCGACATCTCCGCCACCAACCCACTTCTCACCAACAACCTTTTCTCTCGCAACACCATTGTCGACCGCTTCGTAGGCACAGCCTCGGCCGATGTGGACCTGTTGAAGATGATTGGTGTGGAGAGCAAGAACCACAAACTGAATTACAAGGTCAACTTGTCGTACAGTGCCACGCATGCCAACGACAAGACCTGGATTTCGGCCTGGATACAGAGCAACCGTGTCTATCTGGCCAAAGACAACGAGCGTCTGACGAAGGCACACCGCAAATACACCGATGCGCTGATAGAGAACACGCTGACCTATGACGGCATTTTCGGTCTCCATCACCTCAACCTCCTTGGTGGTATCACCTATGAGGAGGAGAACACCAACACCCTTTCGGCCTGGGGTCTGAACTATTCGGAGCCCTATTTCCTCCAGCTTCAGAATGCCGCCAAGCGCGATGCCGACTCCTTCGAGTACAAGCACGCCCTGAATTCCTATATCGGACGTCTGATTTACGACTACGACGGCAAGTATCTGCTCTCGGCCATCGTACGTTACGACGGCAGCTCCCGCCTCACCAAGTCCATCCGTTGGGGCACCTTCCCCTCCGTCTCATTGGGCTGGCGCTTCGACAAAGAGAAGTTCTTCCCCTTCAGCCACGAACTTTTCAGCATGTTCAAGATACGTGCCAGCTATGGTGAGCTGGGTAACGAGAACATCGGTGAATACGTCTACCAGGCTACGATGCTTCGCAACAACATGAAGTACAGCTTCGGCAACCAAGAGGTCAGCGGTTCCGCCGTATCGACCTACGTCAACGAAGAACTGGCATGGGAGAAGAAGACCACATCGAACGTCGGTATCGACCTGGCCATGTTCCACAACCGCATCGAGTTCTCGGCAGAATGGTTCAAGAACAAGTCCACCGACCTGCTCTACAATGTATCTGTGCCTCTGAACGCCGGTGTTCAGAACACCAGCGTGACGATGAATGCTGCATCGATGGAGAACAGCGGTCTGGAGTTCTCGCTCACTTACCGCAACAACGACCACGCCCTGAAGCACCAGATCAGTGCCAACATCAGCACAGTGCGCAACAAGGTGACAGCACTGAGCACCGGCAAGGACACCCAGATTGACGGTGCCTATATTACCAAGGTAGGCGAGGAAGTCGGTAAGTTCTATGGCTGGCAGTACGGCGGCATCATCCGCACTCAGACCCAGCTTGACCAACTGAACGAGAAAGGCCGTGTCGCCCACAACGAGCTGGAGTTGGCCAAGCAGAAAGCCGACCCGAGCTACGTCCCCAACATCGTCGAGCCCGGCAACTGGACCTATCAGCCCGGCGCCCAGGTGGGTGACTGCTGGTATGGCGATGTCAACAACGACGGTCAGATTACCGACGAAGACCAGAAAGTGCTGGGCAGCGGTCTGCCAAAGATGAACTTCGGCCTGAGCGCACACCTGGAGTACAAAGGCTTCGATTTGAGCATCAGCACCTTCGGAGCATTAGGCTACCATGTGTCCGACCATATCTACAACGCCCTGAACAGCTGCTATGGCTATGGCAACAAGGATGTTGCGATGACCGATGCCAACCGCTGGGCTCCCGACGGTTCCTATCTTTCGAATGTACCCCGTACGTTCACCACAGTGACCCATCCTGGTGGCACACTGGCATGGAACGACCTTTTCAGCGACCGTCAGATTCAGAATGCCTCCTACTGGAAGATAGCCAACGTGGAGCTGGGCTACAACATCCCCAACAAAGTGTTTGGCGGCTACATCACAGGAGCACGCATCTATATTTCGGCACAGAACCTCTATACATTCACCGGCTATAAGGGCTACAACGTAGACTATGCCCCCGGCACCTTCACCCCCGGCTACAACTACTGCTCCTACCCAAGCGCACGCAGCTTCATGTGTGGCGTAAATTTCTCGTTCTAACCGTATAAACAAGGCATATCATTATGAAACTATATAAAATATCGTTAGCCCTTTTGCTGGGCCTTGGCACGCTGACATCGTGCGACGACAAGCTGGAACTCATCAACCCCAACCAGCAGACCACAGCCACTTTCGGCAAGACGGCTTCTGACCTCGAGGAGTGTGTCATAGCCGCCTACAACCACATCCGCATGGAAGGCTCGTACGCCCGCGTGGGCTATGGCTACGACCTGTGCCGCGGCGACGAGGTATGGAACTCCAGCCAGGTGTGGTATCTTGCTTACGACGACCTGAATGCTCCCGCCACCGAGGAGATGACCCAGTGGGTGTGGCGTGAGTGGTACTACACCATCAACGTCTGCAACTTCATTCTATCGCGCACAGGCGACGACAATGCCACGATGGACGAAAACATGAAGCGCGTCAAGGGGCAAGCCCTGTTCCTGCGCGGACTGAGTTATTACAACCTGGCGGGATACTACCAGAATCCTCCTCTCATCACCGACTACAGCCAGTATGGCTCTCTCGACGGGCTCTATGCCTCCAACAGCACATACAGCGATGTTATGGACCAGGTGGAGAAAGATTTCTCGGAAGCCATGACACTTCTTCCCAGCCGTGATGCCGGTGGCGAGTGGGCAAAGGGCCGTGCCACCAGCGGTGCTGCCGCCGGTTACTATGCCCGTGCTCTGATGATGAACCACAAGTACGCCGAGGCACTGACCGTGCTCAAGTCCATCATAGCCGGCACATACGGTCACTATGAGTTGATGAAGAACTACGGCGACAACTTCCGTGAGGGTTCGCAGTATGAGAACAATGCCGAGAGTCTCTTCGAGGTGCAGTTCCTGGACAACGGCACTCAGGGCACCGACGAGGAGTGGACCCCAGTGAACACCAGTTCCAACGCCACCCAGGCTCATGCCATAGAGAGCAACTTCTGCCCCGGCTCGTTCGGCGGCTGGGCCGACCTGTCGGCTTCGCCCTGGCTGTACCAGTTGTTCAAGCAGGAGCGCACCACCGAGGGCAAGCTCGACCCGCGCCTCTACTGGACCATCGGCACCTACGAGGCCGACTGGGAAGGCTTTGAGAACGGCAACGTGTGCTACAAGAAGGCCATGGACGCCATTGAGAACGTCATCACCAACAACAACAACGGTGGTCTTCCCATTGCGAAGTGGACCAACATGCGCACCAACCTGTACGAGTCGGTGGTCACCGGCCTTCACTGCGGCATCAACCTTCGCATGATGCGCTTCAGCGACGTGCTGCTCCGTGCCGCCGAGTGCGAGAACGAGGTCAACGGCCCCACCCAGCTGGCCATCGACTGGATTAACATGGTTCGCAACCGTGCACAGCTGCCCGGTCTGAATCTGTCGGACTTCAGCAGCAAGGACAAGCTTTTCGAGCAGATAGCCAATGTGGAGCGGCCGAAGGAGTTCGGCTGTGAGTTCGGACGTGGCTTCGACCTCATCCGCTGGGGATTCTTCTACAGCGCCGACCGTCTGCAGCAACTCAAAGCCCATGGTGCCGTGCTGCTGAGCAACGACCCCAACTTGGTGAAAACGCTTATTGACTACGACAGCCTGCCGAAGGATGATAATGGCAAACTTGTGAAGCCATACAAGACCTCGTACGACACCTTTGTGCCAGGACACGAGTTCATCCCCATCTATCAAGGACTTCTCAACGCCAATCCCAACCTGAAAGGCAATTCCGCTAACAGCAACACCAACAATGCGTCCTTCTTCTCGGAGAAAGGATGGACCATACATCCCGTGGTGAACCTGTGAACTTGAAAGAATAACACAAAAAGAAGAATAATTATGAGATATATCAATAAGATAGGGCAGTGGGCTGTATTCGCAGCATTATTCACCATGCACTGTACACTGTTCACTTCATGCGAGGGCGGCGACTTGTATTCCGTCAACGCACCCGACTGGATTTCGGGCAAGGCCGACTCCATAGCCAATTCCAAGATTCCCGAGGAATTGGAGGGTATGATGGAAGATGTCTATACCATAGGCGCCACCGACTTCACCACTGGCTGGTGGGCAGCATTCTCCAAGTACTATCAGATACCCGACGGAAAGGTATGGAATGCCGTGTTCAACCTGAACATCAACCCCTCAGCCACGAACACCTACAAGAACTTCGCCATGATTCTCTGCAATGACGAGGACCGCGGTGCTGCCAACTACAAGGAATATGGAGCCATCCGTTTCGACAACCAGCCCAGCGGCAACTCAGAGTGGGGCGACTACATCGACCGCGGCAGCGTGGAGAGCACCCTGACATTCGACACCGACACCGACGATGGCGTTGACAAGTTGGGTGGCAAGGTGATACTCACCATCGACCGTTCTGCCCCCGATATGTTCATTGTCAAGATGACCAACGGCGTGGTGACCAAGACCTACACCCAGAAGACGCCGCTCGCCAATCTCAATGCCGATGGTGCCAACACCACCATCCGCGCCTTCCTCGTGCCTGAAGGTTCGTTTATCAACTTCTTGCAAACCAACATCACGCCCATCGGCGGCTGCACCTCAGCCGAGGACAAATTCCCCTTGTCGATGACCCTCAATGGCGTGCCCCGCAAGGTGCTTCAAGGCACTGAAATGGAGGAAGCCTTCGCCAACCTCAGCGCCACCGTGGAGTTCGAGCAGGGAGTGACAAAGACCGTGCCCGCCTCCGACCTGATCTTGCAGACCGTGCCCGATATGTACACCTTAGGCACCAAGTCGATTGTTGCCGTTTACGGCAAGAGCTACAAGGGCGAGAACTGCAGCCCTGTCATCGCCTCCGCACAGTTTGAGGTGGTCGACAAGATGTACACCAGCATTGGTGCCACCGACAACTCCACCGGGTTCTGGGGTGCTCACTCCGAAGCCGTCAAGGTGGGTCGCAACGAGACCGTTGTCACTACCTTCACCAACTACACGAGCGGCCAAGGCAACTGGAACAACTTCGTGATTGTCCTTGCCAGCGAGGATGGCTCTACCGAGTATGGTGTACTCCGTGCCGACAACTGGGGCTGGGGCACCGGATGGGTCGGCGAAGAACTCGCTTCGAAGTGCACGCCAAGTGGCGGCCAGGCAGACTGGGCTTCATGGCTCGCTGCCATGGACGGAGCCAAAGTAACCACCTACATCACCAACAACGGCAACGGCACAGCCGATGTGCGCACTGTGATGCAAGGAACCGATGGCCAGACCTACACACAGGACTATATCGGTCTGAACACCGTCACCAACCCCGACGACTTCTATTTCCACTTCACTGTTGACGGCTGCCACCTGGAGTTTGACGATGTACTGGGTGCTGAGGACAACTCCACTGGTTTCTGGGGCGCCCATTCCGAGGCATTCCAAGTGCCTGTGGGCATGACCCTCACCCGTCGTTTCAAGAACTTCACCAGCGGTGGTGGCAACTGGAACAACTTCGTGATTGTCCTTGCCAGCCAGGATGGCGCCACCGAGTATGGTGTTCTCCGCGCCGACAACTGGGGCTGGGGCACCGGATGGGGCGGTGAAGAACTCGCCTCGAAGTGCACGCCGAGTGGCGGACAGAGCGACTGGGGCGCATGGCTCGCAGCCATGGACGAGGCCACTGTCACCGTCTCGGTCACCAACAATGGCAACGGCACCGCCGATGTGAGATGCGTCATGGTGGGCAATGACGGCCAGACCTACACGCAGAACTACATCGACCTGAACACAATCACCAACCCCAACGACCTCTACTTCCACTTCACCGTTGACGGTTGCCACCTGATTTTTGAATAAACCGACGTATTGTCGCCACTGTTAATAACGGGGCAGGTTGTATAAGCCTGCCCCAATTTCAGTAAAATCTACTCTAACTTTAAAGGTTCGATTATGAAGAAAAGAACATCCACCCTTCTCGCGGTTCTCTTGATGGCCATATGCAACACATATGCATATAATCTGGACCGCGTATCCGTACACGACCCCAGTGTGGTTTGGGACCCGACGAGCAAAAACTATTACATCTTCGGCAGTCATCATGCAGCAGCAAAGACAAAGGACATGATATCCTGGGTCTCTACGAACTGGTCATGGGGCCGTATAACCGACAGTGGCTCCATCGTCAATGGCGCAAGCAACGAAACGGCATTTGTCAACTGTGCTACGAAAACCGTCACAAAAAATGGCGTGGAGGTGAATTTCCCCAATTTCAATGCCCTCAACTGGTCGGGAGCATACGGTGGCTATGCCATAGGCGGCAACATGTGGGCGCCAGATGTCATATACAACGAGAAGATGAAGAAATGGTGCATGTACATGAGTATCAATGGTCCGAAATGGAACTCCAGCATCATCCTCCTGACATCCGACGGCATCATCGGCCCCTATATCTATCAAGGCCCGGTCGTCATCAGTGGATTTAATGTCGACAACACGGTAGCCGCATTAAGCTATAAGAATACCGACCTTGAACTTGCCATAGGCACTCAGAACACCATCCCCTCCCGTTACACAGCCTATTGGGGCCGCCGCTGGCCTCATTGCATCGACCCCTGCGTGTTCTACGATGAGGAAGGCAAGTTGTGGATGTCGTATGGCTCGTGGAGCGGTGGCATCTGGATGCTGGAGCTCAACGAGGAGACCGGCTTGCGCGATTACGACGTGACCTACCCGTCGACGGGCGGCACCACAGATGGCGTGACCAGCGACCCCTATTTCGGAAAGAAGATAGCAGGTGGCTTCTATGCTTCCGGCGAAGGCTCTTATATAGAGTATATCGGTGGCTATTACTACCTTTTCATATCCAATGGAGGCCTGGCGGCAGGAGGCAATGCCAATGACTTCAACAACGGCGGCTATCAGATGCGTGTCTTCCGTTCAAAGAATCCCAACGGCCCTTATGTCGACACCAACGGCAAGAATGCCATTCTCACCGCTTATGAGCTGAATTTCGGCCCCAACAGCATCAACCGCGGCGTGAACATCTTCGGTGCCTACGGCTACTGGGGCGACATGCTCAAGAGTAACGGAGAGCGCTCGCAAGGCCACAACTCCATCATAGCCGCTCCCGATGGCCGTACTTACCTGGTCTATCACACCCGTTTCCAGAATAATGGTGAGGCGCATCAGGTGCGCGTGCATCAGGTGTTCCAAAACGAGGACGGCTGGCTCGTAGCAGCACCTTTTGAGTACACCGGAGAGAAGGTGACAAGTGACGAAATCGCCACGACCCAGCAAGTGAAGGCAGAGCAGGTGGCAGGCACCTACCAACTGCTGATACACAAGTACGGACTGGACCATCGCAAGAAGGAAATGGTCACCCCCGTTGAAATCACGCTGCATGCCGACGGCACCATCAGTGGAAAACAAAGTGGCAGTTGGCAACTGAAAGACGGGACATCGTATATCACTTTGACGATGAGCAATACCCAGTATAAAGGCGTCATTGTGGAGCAGACGATGGAGCCGAGTCAGACGAAACGTGTTCCCGCGTTTACCGCACTGGCCAGGACAGGAGTCACCGTCTGGGGCTACCGCACCGGCGACGACACCTCAGCACTGCACGAAGTGACGACAAAAGGAAACGATGCGAAAAAAGGCAACGGCCAACTTTACGACATCAACGGACGCAAGGTGAACGGAAGCTACAAAGGCATCGTCATCAGAAACGGTAAGAAGTATATCAAGAAATGACAGACACAGGCGTGTGTAGCATTCAAAGGCGATAATACACCACAACCAGCACACGCCTCAACCACCCAGCGCAGCCTCGATGAAAACATATACGAGGCTGCGCTGGGAAACAAATAAGTAGGAAAAGCAACAAAAAACACAATAGCACATCAAAGTTCACTTTTTTTACATATCTTTGCATGTGAATTTGCCAACAAACTACTATAAAACAAGCTACAAGACAATGAAACAGTTTTTCTATCGACTGATGCTTCTGGCTACAGCATTATTCATGATGGGTGGTCTGCAAGCAAAAAAGGTGCACACGCTGGGCGACTCGACGATGGCACCCTACAACGAGTCGACCACCAACACCCGCGGCTGGGGCATGTACTTCGGTAATTTCCTGACCAACGGCTGGACGAGTGTCAACTACGCAAGAGGCGGCCGCGACTCCCGTGGCGGCTACAACGAATTATGGCAAACTGCCAAGAACAATGTGGAGGCCGGCGACTATGTGCTCATCCAATTTGCCCACAACGACGAGAAATACAACGGCATGGACAACGAGGAACTGCAGGCCTATTATACCAGCATCGGCGATGCCACCAATGCAGCAGCCGTCAAGAGCGACGGGCGAGGCACCGTGCCCTCGACAACGTATAAGCAATACCTGAAAAAAATCATCGACGCCGTGAAAGCCAAAGGTGCCACACCAGTGCTGGTGTCGGCCGTATGCCGTTGTTACTTCAGCGGTGGGACCATCACCCGTCCCGGCCGTCACGACCTTGGCGACAAATACGATGCCATCGTCGACGGGAGCATCAAGACCGGTCTGAAACTAAATGCCAACGACCACACCATGGACTACAGCTATCACATGCAACAGTTGGCTGAGGAGGAAAATGTGGCATTTATCGACATGACCACAGCTACGAAGAAACTCTACGAGAGCTATGGCAACTACGACAAGTGCTATGCGGCCCTCTTTGACAAGGGCGGTGAAAAAGACAACACGCACTACAACCTGACAGGCGCTCTGACAGCAGCCCGCCTGTGTGCACAGCTGATGAAGGAGAAAGGCATCTTGGCCGACAACATCGAGATACCCACCGACCTTTCCATTTCACCCTCTGCAGCCGAGATGGGCGACGTCTATGTAGGGCAGTCGGCCATCAAGGAATTGACGCTCACTGGTTTAGGACTCCAACCTGCCACAGGTTCCATTTCGATAACCGCCTCTGAGGGCATCCTGCTTTCCACAGACAAACAGAATTGGCAGGAAGCCCTGGAAGTGAGCTATGAGAGTGGAACTGTCATCAAAACCTTTTATGCGAAGGTTGCAGCCACCGCTGCAGGCACGTTCAGCGGCACAGTCACTGCCATGCTGGGCGACAAGCAAATCACCGCTACGGTCACGATGAACGCCATCGAACTGGGCGGCGGCGAGCCCTTCACCGTCACCTGGCCACTCACCAGCAGCGACGCCCCCACCGTCAATGGCAACGCCACAGCATCAGCAGCCATGGTGGAAGGAATGGTGAAGTATGGCAACACCTCCACCAACGGCCTGATGGTGAGCACCAGCGACGGCGGCGCGTGGGTGAAAGCCGAAGACGACTCCCCCAACCAGTATGTGCAGTTCACCATCACTTGTCCCGACGGCAAGAAACTCGACATCAACCACATCGCCATGAAAGTAGGCGGCCGCGGCGGTAATGGCATGCGTTGCCATGTGTATTATTCCACCGACGGTTTTGCCACCCGCACCACCATTTATGCCCCGGCATCGATGACCAGCAATGTGATGAACGAGGTGGAGGCCACGCCCGTCGTCAACCTGGAGGAAGGCGACCAACTGCAGATTCGCGTCTATCCCTGGTACACGGGCGATGCCACCGGCAAATGGCTCTGCGTGCAGGATGTCGTGGTCGGCGGACAGTCAAAAGACGCCGCTGGCGTGAACATCACGGGCTCCATCACCTACAAGCTCAACAAAGGCGGTCTGAACCAAGGCGACGATGCCATCATGGACCCCAACGAACTGAGCGCCGGATTTGCCGGGAAAACATGGACGGCAGGCAGTTCGCTGACGGTAGAAAACACGCTGAACTATCGTGGCGCAGATGGTGAAGCCAATATCACACAGACACGAATCTACAACGGCACCGACAATTCGTTTTCCTCGTCGGTAGGGACCGACAACACACTCACCCTGACGCTTTTCCCTGAAGACGGTTTCTCGTTCGTCCCCACCAAACTCAGTTTTGAAGCAGCCCGCTATGGCACCGACGGAGGAATGATAACAGCCACGGTCGATGCAGGAGAGACCCATGTGGTCCTGGTGAACAACAGCGGTGTCAATCGCGACGGAAAGGGTCTGACCATCGCCTCTTTCGCTGAGGAGATTACCGGTGTGACAGCCACTGCCGACAAGCCCCTGAAGGTGAACTTCTCTTTCTTAGGACTGGGCAAGACCAAGCAGATGGGCCTCTCGAACGTTGTCATCGAGGGAACCCTCGTAGGTGCTGCCACACAGGTGACAAAGTACGTGCTCAACACACAGGTGCTCCCCTCGGCCGAAGCCGGTTCCATCACCCGCAGTCCCGACCTGGAGCAATATAAAGAAGGCAGCGTGGTGACGCTGAAAGCCACGAAGAACTTTGGCTATCGTTTCAAAGAGTGGCAGGATGCCACGGGAGCTGTAGTTGCCACCGATGCCGAGACCACCATCACGATGGACTCGGAAAAGACCATGAAGGCCGTCTTCGAAGCCGTCCCAGTGTTCAAGGTGACGACAGATGTCACCAACGATGCCGACCGCGAACTGGGCAGCATCACGCTCAGCCCCAACGACCATGACGGTCAGTATGAGGCAGGCACGAAAATCACCGCCACCGCCAACGAGAGCAAGATACTGAAATTCCTGAGCTGGACCGACGAGCATGAGAACAGCAATGCGCCGGCAACGCGTGAGCTGACCGTGAACGGCGACATGGCACTGGTTGCCCATTTCGAGGTGCAGGACTTCGTGGCCGTGTTCGATGCCAGCACGACGGCCAGCTACGCCTATCCCACAACGACCGGCTATCCTTTCTCTGCCGACGTGACATGGGACAGTGAGCGCAACGCCAAGTCGTGTGTCGTCAAGATGAGCGACGGTTCACTCTGCTACACACAGGATGGCGGCACCCCCGTTGTCCGCAACCGCCAGAGCGTGGTGCTCAGCACCATCAACGGCCTCTACCAGAACGGCTACCGCTCCAGCGACATCGCCTTCCAGTATCAGTTCTCCACTAAAGGTTTCACGAGCGTGACGTTCGTAGCCGACATGGCAGCCAAGAACATGGCACACAAGAACTGGAAAGCCATGATATCCACCGACGGAACGAACTACACAGCCCTGGGTGAGGGATGGACGATGGCAGCCAACGTACAGACCCCCATCAATTTCGAACTGCCCCAGACCGCAGTAGGCCAAGAACTGGTCTATATCCGCTTCACTGGCGACGGTACGGAAATGCTGTCAGACAAATACACTTTCGACAAGCAATTTGATGGTTTGGACTACACCTCGAACTCGGAGTGCGGCGTGGGCAACGTCTTCGTGCTCGGCGAGGCAGAAGTAGTGGCCGACGAGGTGGCGCCACAGGTGACAGCCACCATCCCCGCCGACCATGCCACCGGAGTCAGCGCCACAGGCCGTATCACCATCTCCTACGATGAACGCATCCAAGCCGTTGAGGGAGCAGAAAGCGCTACCCTGACAGCAGCCGACGGTTCACCCGTCGACATCACTCCCACATGGAGCAACCGCTCTGTCAGCTTCGACTATCACTCACTCGACTATGACACCCAGTACACCTTCACGTTGCCAGCCAACTACGTGCAGGACCTCTCAGGCAATCAAGACGCCACGCAGCATATCATCGTCTTCACCACCATGAACCGTCCCAGCGTCAGCAAGGCTATGTATGACTTCGTTGTCCCCACCGACGGCTCCATCACCGAGGCCTTGGCGGCAGCCAACGCCCGCGCCGACAAGAAGAGCCGCTACCGCATCTTCATCATGAACAGCGACCAGCCATACGTCTTCGACACCCATGGCACCACCAAGGGAGGCGACGGGCAGAGCTACCCCGACCCCCGTTCCTATCTGAAAGCAGCCAACACCAGCATCATCGGCGAGTCGATGGAAGGTGTCGTCATCACCAATATCACGCCTGCCGCCACATGGAACAATGGCTTCGGAAGTGCCTGCCCGCTGGAAGGCATCGGCAACGGCGATGTGCTGATTATCGAGTCGTCGGCCACCAACAGCTACTTCCAGAACCTGACCATCAAGACCTCGATGGGCGATGCACATGGGCGTGACATTGCCGTTCAAGACAAGTCGAACCGCACCATTTTCAAGGACGCCTGCCTATGGGGATACCAAGACACCTATGTATCCAACAACCAAAACGGCAAGTTCTACTTCGAAGGTGGTGTCGTCCGTGGACGCACCGACTTCCTTTGTGGCAAAGGAGACATCTATTATAACAAGGTGACACTGCGACAGGTGGCAGGCGGTTATCTCGCCGTGCCTTCAGTACCCAAGAAATATGGCTACATCTTCCAAAGCTGTAAAATCATCGGCGACAACAACAACGTCAACGGCAACTACACGCTTGGGCGTCCATGGGGTAAGGGCACACCTATCGCCCTATTCATCGATACAGAGATGGAGGTGGTTCCCTCAGCCATTGGCTGGAGCGAGATGAGCGGTGGCTATCCCAAGCGCTTTGCGGAATACGGCTCGCACACCTCGAAGGGCGCTGCAGTAGACCTCAGTGGCCGCAAGACCACCTACGACGCCTACGATGCCCTCGACAAGACGACCAACACCTACACCAACCGCCGCAACGAGACCAACAACCCCATACTGACCGCCGAGGAGGCCATGTCGTATACGCTGGAAGCCGTCATGGGACAGGACGACCAGTGGCAGCCCACGCTGCTCACCGAGCAGGCTCCCATTCCCACAGATGTAATGCTGGACGGCAACAGACTGACCTGGTCAGACAGCAATTACACCCTACTGTGGGCTGTCTGCCTGGATGGCCGCGTGGTGGCATTCACCACAGAGCCGAGCTATACGGTGACGGTGGACGGCGACTACACCATCCGAGCTGCCAACGAGATGGGCGGACTGAGTGCTCCCTCTGCTATAGCCACCATTTCCTCGGGCATCGACGAAGTGACCAAGACATCAGCTGCAAGGAGCGCCATATACTCCATCGATGGCAAGCGCCTCAATCGCCCCCAACAGGGACTGAACATCATCAGGCAGAGCGATGGGACAATCAAGAAAATCGTGGTAAGAACAGGTAAATAGAAACTCCTGCCGCTCCGACTTAACATGTTGTAACAACCGAAAAGACTGCTGCAAAGAGAGAACAATTCTTTGCAGCAGTCTTTTCAGCTAATAATAGAAAAAGTGTCATCTTCAGCCGCAACACCCATGAGGAATTTGCATCCTTATCCCGATGCGAGTTGGTTCCCGTCGGTGATTGGTTTCCCATTGGGCAATTGGCTGTCGGCTGCCGCCGTCTTGTTATACTGCGTGGGCGACACGCCATACATCGTGCGGAAGCAACGGCTGAAATAACTGATAGAAGAAAAGCCCGTGGCATAGCTAATTTCCGTGATGTTCAGGCGTCCTTCCCGAAGCAGTTCTGCAGCCCGCCGCAGGCGAATGGTTCGCATGAATTCTGTCGGCTTCTGACCTGTTGCCGACTGTATCTTTCGGTAAAAGGTCATTCGACTCATGCACAGGTCGCCAGCCAACTGCTCCACGCTGTAGTTTTCATCATTCAAGTGTTTTTCCATCTGTTCAATAGCACTCAGCAACCACTCGTCAGACAGTGCATTCTGCTCTTTGTCTTCCCCCTTGTCGGCAGACTGCTGTTCAACGGGCATCTCCTTTTTCATGATAGCAAGAAAGCGCTCACGCTGCCGGTGCAGCAGCCAGATGTATCCGATGAGTGCAGATAACAGCAACAACATTGCCGCCAGCAGCCACCAGGCCCACTGCGGCATACGCACCACCACATCGTCGTCGAGCGGTCTGCTCCAACGAGAGTCTGGCGCTGTCTCTTGCAGGACAATGCTGTAAGTACCCTCTGCCTCACGGCTCTGCTGCTGCAGTGTTCGACGCACGGGGTCGTAGAGGCGGATATAACGGTCGTAAATGATGAGCAAACGCCCAAGGCTGTCAACATCGAGATGCGTGACGGCATCGCTGTATTCATTCGAAGCATAGCCGTCGGTTGTGAGTTTCCCGTCTTTGTAGGCCATCAAGGTACCAAAAATGGTGGCAAGCCACAAGGTGCCATCCTTTGAGAATGCCATTGCCGAGACATCCTTTGTGTCGTCAAGCACCACGTTCTCCTTTCCTTCCCACATTCTTCTGATATCCTTGCCTGTGCTGAACCATCGTTCGCCTTCGTTGCCTATGGCAATCGCTGTTGGGCGTGCGGAAAGTTTCCATGCTGCCCGTAAAGAGTCGCCGGCATCCCTCGTAAGTATTTTTCCTTCAAACCACGGTTTCTGTTCTCTGTCACTGAGGACGAAGCAATTCCCCCATCCATCGGCCACCATTCGCCGTCCTTGCAGGTCAAGGGAAACGCGGCTCATGCAGACGCTATCCTTCGGTTCTGTCTGTTCCACGGTTCCCTCTTCGGGTTTATAGCGCACCACACCTCTTCCCAGTGTCCCTATAAGAAGTCCGCTGCCCGAGGGGTCGTCGTCGATGGTTGTAGGCATGACCTCCAAAGGCCATGCGGCCGACACCATTTTTCCACCCTCAAGTTTTAGCAATCCTCCCTCCCATTGTGTGGCCCAAATTCGCCCCTGTCTGTCCTGATGCAAACGTGCGAGATACTTGTCGCCACTGGCATATACCTTCAGCAGTTGGCCTTTACCAGAGAATTCATAGACTTTCTTGTTAGCCGTCAGCCACCAATGTCCGTCACTGGTCACCATGATGTCGTCCACCTTCTTGTCGTCCACCTCCGTCATCCGATGGATGCCATAATCGTTCTTGTCCAACACATAAGCCCCGTGAAATGTCCCAATGATAATAAATCTTCCATCAGCCTCTGCCAGGCATGCCACTTCGTTGCTGCCCAACAGGTCGGGATGCTCTGCATCGCTTCGAAACACAATCATCTGACGGCCATCATCACGGCACACTCCGCCTCCCTCGGTGGCATACCAAAGAAAGCCTTCAGAGTCCTGCATCACTTGCAAGACCTTCTCCGCCGACAAATGTTCGAGATTAGGCAGTTGAAGACGGGTGTATCCCTGTCCCTTCAAACCTGTCATCACAAAGAGGCTCATCAATAGAGGAAAGATATGTCGTTTCATAGCGTCCCAACGTTTTCAGTCGACAAAGATACATCTTTTTTATTCACGGATGCTCTTTATTTGCAAAAAATGTTACATGATTTCTAAATTTTGAACATATTTTTCATCAAATAATGGCAGTAATGCAGTATCTTTGCAAGCAGAAAAACAATAAAATCATCAATATCATGCAATTTTCCATGAACAAATATTTTTTGGCAACGTTGCTTTTTGTTGTCATTTGCCAGACGGTCACCGCTCAGGGACCACGCCGCAACTTCAAACGCGAGGCATTCACCACAGAAACCCCCATGGCCCATGACCCAGTGATGGCCAAGGAAGGCGACACATATTATGTCTTCGCCACGGGCATGGGCATCCAGCAAATGACCTCAAAAGACCGCAAGACATGGACGGTGCTTCCACAGCCCGTGATGACCGTCATTCCGGGCTGGACGACCGACTCGGTGCCTGGTTTTGGCAGTCACGTCTGGGCTCCCGACATCATCCAGTGGCATGGCCGATGGTGGATGGCCTACAGTTGCTCGACATTTGGCAAAAACGGGTCGGCCATTGGCTTGCTAAGCAGCCGCTCCATCGGTGCCAGCATGTGGAAAGACGAGGGCTGCATCGTGACCTCCCGCGAGAAGCGCGACAACTGGAATGCCATCGACCCCAATTTCGTCATCGATGACATCACCGACACACCCTGGCTCGTCTGGGGCTCCTTCTGGGACGGCATCCAACTGGCCCGTCTCGACTCCACCATGCATATTGCCAAGGGTGTCAAGCCACGCACCATCGCCCGCCGCTACGACCCCAACTACAAGCCCTCGGAGCCGAACCCCACATCGAAATATGCCGGCACGAATGCTATCGAAGCCCCATTCATCTTCAAGCATGGCGGCTACTACTATCTGTTCGTCTCGTGGGACTACTGCTGCAGGGGTGCCAAAAGCAATTACCGTGTTGCAGTGGGCCGCAGCAAAACGGTGGAAGGTCCCTATCTCGACCGCACAGGCAAGGACATGGCCAACGGCGGTGGCACGCTCTTTCTGGAAGGCGACAAGAAGGAATGGGAAGCAGCCGGACACTGCGCCGCCTACACCTTCGACGGAGAAGACATCTTCGTCTGCCACGGTTACAGCGCCACCCAGAATGGTGCCGCACTGCTCATCCAGCGGCCTATCAGCTGGACAGCAGACGGATGGCCAGAGCTAAAGTAGGGGGAGATAAAACAGGGGCGAAGATGCAGGGGCGACCTAACGGCGCGCCCCACGGTGGCTCATCTAAAGCCTAATGTCTAAAGTCTAAGATCTAGAGTCTAAGGTCTCTTATGCTTCCAATTTAGGTACTCCCCAAAAGTTTCGATGCTCTTTATTTTTGTCATCCAATAAATAATGTGTATTTTTGCACAAAAATATGGATAGAGAGAATAAAGAGATGAGAATCATCAAAGACCAGTCATTTGGTGGTGAGCGCCCCTTGTTCGAGTCGCATGGACTCCGTTTGGAAGGTGTCACCATCACAGAGGGCGAGTCGGGCCTGAAGGAGTGCAGCGACATCGAATGCGACAACTGCCGTTTCGAGGGGAAATATCCTTTGTGGCACGTCGACCGCAGCAAAATCACCAATTGCTATTTCGCACCCGGGTCCCGTTCCGCCATCTGGTACTCCAACGACATGCAGATGAGCGACTGCATCATCGATGGGCCGAAGTTCTTCAGGGAGATGCATAACCTCGAACTGCGCCGCGTGACCATCAACGATGCCGATGAAACCTTCTGGAACGTTGATGGCCTGACACTCGACCATGTGACACTCCATGAGGGCACTTACCCCTTCATGGGCAGCCGCCACATACGTATTGACCACCTGACGAGCGACAGCAAATATGTTTTCCAATATGTCAAGGATGTGGAAATCCACCATGCCCACATCGTGACCAAAGACGCCTTCTGGGAGGTGGAGAATGTGACCATCTACAATTCCTTCCTCGATGGCGAATACCTCGGTTGGCACTCGAAGAACCTCCGCCTGGTGAACTGCCACATCATGGGTGAGCAGCCCCTGTGCTACGCACAAGATCTGGTGCTTGAGAACTGCACCTTCGACGCCGCCTGCGACCGTGCCTTCGAATATTCCACGCTTCGCGCCGACATCCGCGGGCATATCGCGAGCATCAAGAACCCCTCCAGCGGCCTCATCGTTGCCGACAGCATCGGCGAAGTCATCATCGACGAAAACATCAAGAGTCCTGCCGACTGTGTGGTCAGGACACGTCCCACCCAATAATATGTCAAGAGTATGGATTTCGACAAACAGATATCCCGCCGCGGCAGCGGTTGTGTGAAATGGGACTGTGCTGAAGCCACAGGAGCCATCCCGATGTGGGTGGCCGACATGGATTTCGAGGTGTCGCCCGAGATTATTGCCGCCCTTGAGCGCCGTGTTCTCCATGGTGTATTCGGCTACACCGAGGTGCCCGAATCCTACTACGACGCCATCATCCACTGGTTTGGCAGCCGTCATGGGTGGTCCATCCACCGCGACTGGATTATCTACACAACGGGTGTGGTACCCGCCCTTTCAGCAGTCGTCAAGGCACTGACAACAGCCGGCGACAAGGTGCTCATCCAGACACCTGTGTATAACTGCTTCTTCTCCTCCATCCGCAACAACGGCTGCGAGGTGGTGGAGTCTCCCCTCGTCTATGATGGCGAGGGCTACACCATGAACTTCGCCGATCTGGAAGAAAAGGCCAGCGACCCCGGTGTGAAGCTTTTTGTGCTCTGCAATCCCCACAATCCCGCCGGGCGGGTATGGACACCCACCGAGATGGAGCATGTCAACAGCATCTGCCTCCGTCACGGCGTGCGTGTTGTAAGCGACGAGATACACTGTGAACTTGTCATGCCCGGCTACCGCTACACTCCCTTCGCCAGCATCTCGCAACCATGCCTCGACGGCAGCATCACCCTTTGCTCCCCCTCCAAGTCGTTCAACACTGCCGGCCTTCAGGTAGCGAACATCATCTGCAACGATGCCGACATCAGAAAGCGCATCGACCGCGCCATCAATATCAACGAGGTATGCGACATCAATCCCTTCGGCGTGGAAGCCCTGATGGCCGCCTACAACGAGAGTGGCTACTGGATAGATGCCCTCTGCGAGTATCTCGCCACTAACTACGGCTATTTACGCACCTATCTTGCCGACCATCTACCCGGTGTGGGTGTCACCCGCCTGGAGGGCACCTACCTTGTATGGCTCGACATCAGCCGTCTGGGTCTCTCAAGCGACGAGGCCACCGAGCGTATCCTCAAGAAGGGGAAGGTACTGGTCAACAGCGGCACGATGTATGGCAAATCCGGCGAAGGCTTCATCCGGGTCAACATCGCCTGCCCCCGTGCCCAGCTTCATCAAGCCCTCGAGGGCATCGCCTACGCACTCAACACATAAACATAAAAAGACATCAGAACATGGCACTTATCAAATCAGTGAACGGCCTGACCCCGAAATGGGGTAAGGACTGTTATTTCAGCGAGACCGCCTCAATAGTAGGTGAAGTGGAGATGGGCGACGAATGCTCCATCTGGTTCAACGCCGTCGTCCGCGGCGATGTGGCCTATGTCCATCTTGGCAACCGCGTCAACGTTCAGGACGGCGCCTGCGTGCATGTGACCAACAAAATCGGCCCCACCATCATCGAGGATGACGTGTCGATAGGTCACAACGCCACGGTACACGCCTGCACCATCCGCCGTGGAGCCCTTATCGGCATGGGTGCCACAGTGCTCGACAACGCCGATGTTGGCGAGGGAGCCATCGTAGCCGCAGGTGCCCTCGTTCTGCAAGGCACGAAGATTGGCCCCCATGAGATATGGGGTGGTGTTCCCGCGCGCTACATCAAGCGCACGAGTCCCGACCAGGCCGAGAGCTATGCCGCCCACTATGTGGGATATTCGAAATGGTATCTTGAAGAAGACAGGAAAGCGGCTGGCAATCAGTGATTGCCGGGCATCACATCACGGCATCCATGATGCGTGCGGTAGCTCCAGCCTGCCCTTTGACGAAGTCTCCCGCCACCAGTGCCGCCTTTCGCAGCACAGCATCATCGTTTGCAAAGCGTTCCATCAACTGGCGGAACGCCTCGTTGCCGTCAATCTCAAATCCCCCACCAGCTTCCATGAGTCCCTGCGCCTCCTGGAAGCGTTTGTTGTTGGGGCCGAAGATGACGGGCATATCCCACACAGCAGCCTCCAGCACATTGTGTATGCCCACTCCGAAGCCACCACCCACATACGCCACCTGCCCGTAGCGGTAAATGCTTGACAGCAGTCCGTAGCAGTTGACAATGAGGCATCGTGCCTCGGCAACCGTTTCCTCGGTGGCCTCGGTGTAGAGCACAGAGGGCATCTTCAGCATCGAGCGTATCTGCCCGAGGTGGTCGTTGCTGACCACATGGGGTGCAATGATGATTTTCCACTCGGGATGCTCGTTGCAATAATCGATGAAGACCTCCTCGTCGGGCGGCCAGCTCGACCCTGCCACCAGTACCTTATGCCCCCTTCCGAACGCCTCGGCAAGAGGCAGGTCTTTCGCCGCGTCGCGTATTTGCAGCACACGGTCGAATCGTGTGTCGCCCACCACCGTAGCACTATTGATGCCGATATCGGAGAGCAGACGCCTGCTCTCCTCGTTCTGCACGAAGAAATGGGTGACACAACGAAGCACATGGGCATACTCATGCCCGTACCACCTGAAGAACACCTGACCCGGTCTGAAGATGCTCGACACGCTGTAGACAGGCACTTTGCGGTGCTTCAGAATATGAAGGTAGTTGTACCAGAACTCATACTTGATGAAGAATGCCATGACGGGTTTCACCAATCGCAGGAAGCGCAAGGCATTGACTGGTGTGTCGAGTGGCAGATAGCATATAATATCCGCACCCTCATAGTTTTTCCTCACCTCATAGCCCGAAGGCGAGAAAAAAGTGAGGAGGATTTTGTAATGAGGATGCTCCTGCCTCAGGCGCTCCATGAGTGGTCTTCCCTGCTCGAACTCTCCGAGCGATGCAGCGTGAAACCACACATACTCCTCTGCGGGGTCAACGTTGGCCTTCAGTATGCCGAAGGCTTCCCGTTCGCCACGCCACATACGTCGCACCTTCTTGTCAAACAGGCTGTAGATGGCGACGCCCAGCAGATAGAGATATATCAGGATATTATACAAGGTATCTTTCAGTTGTTAGGCACCTTTGGTAGCACCTCTATGGCTCTTCTAAGCCTTCTCAGAGTCTCCTCTTTTCCGAGGAATGCGGAGATATCGAACATGCCGGGCCCTTTTCCAATGCCTACGAGAGCGAGTCGGAAAGCGTTCATCACATCGCCCATCTTATAATCCATTCTCTCAATCCAAGCCTTCACCTCCCGCTCCTGGTTGTCGATGGAGAAGTCGTCGAGCGCCTCGAGCACCTCGGCGAGCTCAGCCATGACACGTGGTGAGTCAGCCTTCCAGCGCTTCTTCACCGTCTTCTCGTCGTAGGTCATGGGGGCAATGAAGAAGAACGAGCAGAGCGGCCACAACTCCTTGACGAAGTTGACGCGGTCTTTCATCATCGCCACTACCTGCGTGATGCGCTCCAAGCTCTCCTCGACGCCGTTTCCGGCGACAACGGGTGCGAAGAGCTTGGCCACCTCCTCGTCGCTCTTGTGGCGCATATACTCATGATTGAACCAGATGCATTTCTGGTAGTCGAAGCGTGCGCCCGACTTGGAGCATCTGCCCAGGTCGAAGCGTTGCACGAGCTGGCTGAGAGAGAACATCTCCTCGTCGGTGCCCGGGTTCCATCCCAGTAGAGCGAGGAAATTGATGATAGCCTCGGGGAAATATCCGCTCTCGCGGTATCCCGACGACACATCGCCCGTCTTGGGGTCGTGCCACTCGAGCGGGAAGACGGGGAATCCCAGTCTGTCGCCATCACGTTTCGAGAGTTTTCCCTTCCCCTCCGGTTTGAGGAGCAATGGCAGGTGAGCGAAATAAGGCATGGTGCTCTCCCATCCCAGAGCCTTGTAGAGCAGCACATGCAGGGGCGAACTTGGCAGCCACTCCTCTCCCCTGATGACATGGGTGATTTCCATAAGGTGGTCGTCCACAATATTTGCCAAATGATAGGTGGGGAGTTCGTCGGCACTCTTGTAGAGCACCTTGTCGTCCACCACGTCGCTCATGATTTTGACCTGGCCTCTGATGAGGTCGTCGATGACGACCATCTCCCCCGGTGTCACTTTGAAGCGTACCACATACTGTACGCCATCATCGATGAGGCGTTTTGCCTCCTCCTCGCCAAGTGTGAGCGAATTGCGCATGAAGCCACGTGTGCGTGCGTCATACTGGAAATTGGGAGTCTCAGCCCTCTTGGCATCCAGTTCCTCCGGCGTGTCGAAGGCATAATAAGCCTTTCCATCCTCAAGGAGCTGGTCGACATACCTCCTGTAGATTTTGCGTCTCTCACTCTGCTTGTAGGGTCCAAAGTTTCCCCCTATGCCCACACCCTCGTCAAACTTGATGCCGAGCCATGCGAACGACTCGATGATATAATCCTCGGCACCTTCGACGAGCCTTGTGGAGTCAGTGTCCTCTATTCTGAGCACGAGGCTTCCCCCGTTCTGCTTAGCGAAGAGATAATTGTAAAGTGCGGTCCTAACGCCGCCAATATGCAAAGGCCCTGTGGGGCTTGGTGCGAAACGCACCCTTACTTTTCTGTCAGACATATTATGTAGATATTCTATTTTTGTGGCAAAGGTACTGCTTTTTTTCCATTTCGCGGAAAAAAACGCCTCAAATAGGCTCATATCATTTTTTTTTCGTATTTTCGCAGTGTGAAACTCAAAATTCATCCTAAAATGATAATATCTGAGTACTCCATCAAACAAAAGTTGCCACTAATTATTGGCAGCACTCTTTTGGTGGCCATCACCACATTTGTTATCGTCTTTTTTCAGCCCCGCGAAAGAGATGTGGGATACAAATACGAGATGGGAAAGCCTTGGACAGGAGAATTGTTAACAGCCGACTATGACTTCGATGTGCTTGTGAACGAAGAAGAGTTTAACAAACTACTTGAAGAGGAGAAAAAGCATCTCAAGCCCTATTTTCAAAAAGACGAGCAGATAGAGCAGAAAGCCATCGCCGATTTCGACAAGGCAGTGGCGAGTGACAGCACTGGGGTACTGAGCAAATACCAAGAAATCATGCGCCGTCGTCTTCATTTCTTCTATGACCGTGGCATCATCAGCGACGAAGACAAGAAGAAGCTCACAGACGAAGGCAAGGATTCTATCCGGATTATCAAGGGGAAAATAAATATGGCGGTTAGCGAGGCCCTCGATAATATTCATTCGCCAAACACACTCTTCAGCCAGTTTTTCATGGACGACGAACTGGAACAGCACATGCGTGAGATAAACCGCTTCGAGCCAGGCAATTTCATCTACCCCAATTTGTCCTACAACTACACATTCAACGAAGATGAGATTGAGGAGCTGAAGAAAAGCATACCCAGCAAGTTGACTGAAGTGAAGAAAGGAGAGAAAATCGTGGACCGCGGCGATATTGTGAATGAAAGCATAGACCGCAAGATAAAAGCCCTTTTGGAAAAGGAAAAGGAGCTCCACCCCAGTGGCCCTTCCGCGATATCAAGGATTGGCATAGGTCAGACGCTCTTTGTGTTCACTTTAGTGTCGCTATTCACCATCTACCTGATGGTTTTCCGTCCCGACTATTTCAAGAGCCCCCGCAAGCTTCTGATGCTTTACATGATGATTATTCTCTTCTGCTCCATCATGTCGGCAATGGTGATCCACAAGCCCCGCTACATCTACCTCATCCCCTTCACCCTCGTGCCGATGATTACCCGTGTGTTCTTCGACACCCGTACAGCCTTCATGACTCATGTCACCATCATCCTTATCTCCGCGATAACCGCTATCGTGCAGTATGAGTTCATCCTTATCGAACTTGTCGCCGGCATGACCGCCATCTATACTCTGGGCGACATGTCGAAACGGCAACACCTCTTTACAGCTGCCCTCATCGCCACGTCATGTGCCATGCTCATCTACTACTCCATCCAACTCATCTCGCCACAAACCACGGCCATCGTGCAGACGGAGCGGCACAACACGGTATATTACTTGCTTATAGCAAGCGGTGTGCTCTTGCTTCTTGCCTACCCGCTGATGTATGTCATCGAACTTGTTTTCGGTTTTATCTCCAAGGTCACCTACTACGAGTTGTCCGACTTCAACCAACCCCTACTTCGTATGCTGAGCGAAAAAGCCCCTGGCACCTTCGCCCACTCTGCCACGGTGAGCAACCTTGCAGCCGAGATAGCCAATCAGGTGGGAGCCGATGTCCTTTTGGTGAGAACAGGCGCACTTTACCATGACATCGGGAAGATGGAGAACCCAGCCTTCTTCACTGAGAACCAGGTTGGATACAATCCACACGAGCGCCTTACCGAGAAGGAGAGCGCAAAAGTGATCATCAGCCATGTCACCACCGGCCTGCAAATTGCCAAGGGTCGCCTACCAGGTGTCATCAAAGATTTTATCAGTACCCATCACGGCAAAGGAATTACAAGCTTCTTTTATATCAAATACAAAAACGCACACCCCGACGAAGAGGTAGACATCAAAGACTTCTCGTATCCCGGCCCCAACCCGCAGACCAAAGAGCAGGCCATCCTGATGATGGCCGATGCCGTGGAAGCCGCCACCAAGTCGCTCGACAACTACACCGACGAAACCATCAGCCAGTTTGTGAACAGCCTCATCGACAAACAGGTGAGCGATGGTTTCTTCAAGGAGTGCCCCATCACGTTCCGTGACATCGATGTGGCAAAAAAAGTGCTCATCGAGCGCCTCAAAAGTATCTACCACACACGCATCAAATACCCCGTCCTCGAAGAGAAGCCCAAAAACCAGGACGAAAAAGAAGAGAATTAGAGGGATTTGCCCCACCAACGAACCGGAATTAATAATCACGAATCTTACGAATCGTAAGATTCGTGATTATTTGTAGCCATATATCAACGGCCAAGAGCAAAAAATATAGTCGTATTATTAATAAACGTTAAAGTAATACGCTTAGTATCGGAAATTCAGGACAATTAATATACCTTTGCAACCAATTTTAAGCCACAAAACATTTAAAATTTGTAAAAGATTAGATTATGTGTAAAAAAAGATTGTTTATGATGGTATTTGCCGTCATAATTTCAGGAATGACATTTGCAGGCGGCCTTCTCACGAATACAAACACCAACATAGCTTTCAACCGCAACTTTGCCCGCGACGGCATCATCGGGATTGATGGTGTATACAGCAATCCCGCCGGCGTAGCTTTCATGAGCAACGGCTTCCATCTCTCACTCAACATTCAGAATGTCTACCAGACACGCACCATCGAGAGCGGGATGACGGTACCCGTCTTCCAGGGCACACCATTCCACAACCCTTTCACCCTCAACGGAAGTAATGCAGATGGTGTCAAGACCTTCAAGGGCGAGGCCACCGTTCCTATACTGCCATCGGTACAGGCCGCTCTCAACTACGACAAATGGGGTTTCCAGGCCGGTTTCTCCCTCATCGGCGGCGGCGGCAAATGCACCTACGGCAACGGACTGGGCTCCTTCGAGCGCACCATTGCCATGATACCTGCCATTCTCCAAGCCACCAACAGCACCTATCAGAAGCAATATGGCCTCGACCTCGGCCTCGGCACCACCTCCCCCGGCTATGGTGTGAGCAGCTACATCAAGGGACAGCAGTACATCTTCGGCTTCCAATTCGGAGCGACCTATAAGTTCAATGAGCACCTGGCAGCCTACGGCGGTTTCCGCTTCAACTACATCTACAACAAATACACAGGAAGCATCACCGGAATCAGCGCCAACATCGGAGGGAAGCCTGAAATGCTCTACGACTATTTCGGCAACCGTGCCACTGAGGCTCAAACCAACGCCGCCGTTTATGCCGCCACTGCTGCCGCCACTACCGACGAGGGTGTGAAACAGCAACTGCAGCAGGCCGCCGCCCTCTATGGACAGATGGCCAAGACCTTCGACGCCACCAAGAACTCCTTTGCCGACAAGCACCTCGACTGCACCCAGAACGGCTGGGGCATCACGCCCATCATCGGTGTTGACTACAAGACCGGGCCGCTCAACATCGGCGCTCGTCTGGAGTTCACCAATCACCTCAACATCGAAAACGACACCGAGCGTGATGACACAGGACTGTTCGGCGACGGTGTCAACACCCCCAACGACATCCCGGGCATCGTCACCGTCGGTGCACAATACGAACTGCTGCCCTCGCTACGTGTCATGGCCAGCTATCACTACTTCTTCGACAAGAACGCGAAAATGGCCGACAACAAACAAAAGAAACTTGGCGGCAACACACAGGAATACCTTGCCGGCGTGGAATGGGACATCACCAAAGACCTCATGGTAAGCATCGGCGGACAGCGCACAAAATATGACCTCGCCGACGGAGGATACCTCAATGACATGAGTTTCGTGACAAGCAGCTATAGCCTCGGTTTCGGCGCCAAATTCAAAATCGCCAAGAACATGGCCGTCAACATCGCCTATTTCTTCACCAACTACGAGAAGTTCGACAAGGAATACGACAGCGTGACAGAACTGGCAGGACAGTCGTTCAACACACACAATACCGACCGCTTCTCACGCACCAACAAAGTGCTCGGAGCAGGCATTGACATTGATTTCTAAATTCCGGTTTACGCCGCATTTTTTAAGCCTTTGGGGGTGATGAGGCCACTCAGATAGTTCTGAAGACTTCGTCACTCCCATTTCCTTTTTTACCCATTCTCCCTTTTCACATGGTGATTATACATCCACCACTTAGATTCCTATGGCCTTGAAGAAAAAATAAGGATCAAAAACATTAATAACAGAAATAATTGCTATATTTGCAAAAAATAAGATAGGTGTTCAAAAATTCACCAAAGAAAGTTACGATTAAGCGAGGGGAAAGCCAAATATTCAAATTCAACCGAAGGTTAAAGGCATTTGAACTTGCCCGAGCGTGAGTAACTTAGGCCGTTGCCAAACATAAAAGACTATATCACACCTACAACAACGATAGTTACATATAATTTTGATTACCTACTTTATTTCTTTCGAGTAATAACAGTACCATTCAAACCGACCAAACACCTGCGTGCTCTCCATCGCTTACTATTACGCAAGAAACGACTACATCATCCATAGAGAACTTGCATCCGGCAAGGGGTTTGCCGACCTCGTGCTCATCCCTCGCAAGAACGTTGATTCGCCCGCCATCGTCCTCGAACTGAAATACAACAAGGATGCCGACAGTGCCATTGAACAAATCAAGAGAAAGAAGTACCCCGCCAAAGTGGCTCAGTACACTGGCGACCTCCTGCTCGTGGGTATCAACTACGACAAGGAGACCAAGAGGCATGAATGCAAAATAGAGATGGTCGCCATAATATAAGTAGGTGAAAAAATAATCTGTTACTATCATCAAATTTTTATCACCTACTTAACAAAACAGAGTGAGCGCTACCGATAAAGGGCGTTAAAGAGGAGCCAAATCCTTCTTTAACGCCCTTTCATTATCATGATTTATGGGCTCCCCTTAAAGCTCTTTCTCGTCAGGGTCGATGACCTTCCAGATGAGAGCAGCGAGAGCTCCACCCACAAGTGGGCCAATGATGAAGACCCATATCTCGGACAAAGCCTCTCCTCCTTGGAAAATAGCCGGCCCGATAGACCTTGCCGGGTTGACCGAGGTTCCTGTGAAGTGAATGCCAACGAGATGGATGAGAACGAGCGACAAGCCGATGGCCAGACCCGCAAAGTTGTTGGTGAGTCCGTTGGTGTGTGAGGTGGCACCAAGGACGACCAGAACGAAGATGGTTGTGAGCACCACCTCGACGATAAGTCCATTTGTCACACCGAAAGCACAGGCATTGGCCCCGGTGCTTGTTGTGATGATGGCATCGCCCACTACGGTTGCGAGAATGCCCGACAGTGCAGCAGCTGCAAGAATGCCACCGATGACCTGAAAGAGGATGTACATGCCACAGTCTTTCAAACTCATCCGTCCACTGAGAAAGACACCAAGCGTGATGGCGGGATTGATGTGGCATCCCGAGATGCCGCCAATGGTATAAGCCATGGCCACCACAGCAAGACCAAAGGCGAAAGCTGTGCCGACTACCGAAGCCGTGTCGGTGCCACAACCAAGAGCCACAGCAGCACCACAGCCAAGAAACGTGAGCACGAAAGTGCCTACCAATTCAGCTAAATACTTCTTCATCTTCTTTAAACTTTAAAAAATAACTAAAATAATGTTTATTTTGAGTGCAAAGATAATGATTTCTTTCCGTTTCTGCAACATTTTTTAAGGATTTTATTTAGCGGGGCCACATAAAGGAGATGACACGAAAAATGCGGAGCAAGCGAAACCCAGTACCCCAAAAACCGTAAACAAATGTTAAATACAAGGGAAAAACAAAAAAAAGTCATGAAAAATTTGGAGGGCAATCAAAAATGACATACCTTTGCAGTGTACTATTAGAGTAGTACACCAATACACTAAAATATCATTTCATCAATTAATAAAAAAGTTTCACCCTTAACCCTCAAGAATTATGGACTTCATCATCACCATGTTCACAGTACTTTCGATGTATATGAACCTGTCACAGGACAACGGCGGCGACTACTGCTACAATGCCGACATCGACAATGGCATTGTCCGCACCATGTATGTTTACGAGAAGAGCGCCACGGGCCTCATCCCCACGTATTCTTACCACTACGACTACGACGAAGCAGGTCGCCTGAGTACAAAGACCGCCTACCGCTGGAATGCCGAGAGCAATTGTTACCAGCCTAGCTATCAGCTTTGCATGGCCTATTTAGTCGACACCTACGAACTCTCTCGTTCGGTATGGGACAATCGTGCCGACAACTGGCAAACCGACACGCAGAAAATGGTGTACCAACTTGATGGCAGCAAAAACCTCTCCGTCAACATTCTCCAGCGCGACACGCAGGGCCGTTACCATGCCGTCGACCATTTCCTCATCCAGGATGCCCATGGCGACCAACTGCTCGCCATCCGCCCCACCCTCCCCTGACCTCTTACTTTAGAAAGAACATACACATCACATCTCCATTTCATCTCACCCCCTAATCCCATTCACCATGACCATTGATATTCAGAATCTCGGTTTCCGTTACCCAGGTATGAAAACCCCTGTTTTCAGCGACTTCACGATGCAGCTGAACGCCAACAATATCTACGGGCTGCTGGGCAAGAACGGCACCGGCAAGAGCACGCTGCTTTACATCATCTCAGGCCTGCTCCGCCCCCAATCAGGAACGGTAAGTATCGACGGTGTAGCCCCCGGTCTCCGTCTTCCCTCCACTCTCGAAGAGATATTCATTGTGCCAGAGGAATATGCTTTACCCTCCACCACCCTCAATGAATACGTTCGTATCAACGAGCCTTTCTACCCCCGTTTTAGCCGTGAGGTACTGCACAAGTGCCTCGAAGACTTCGAACTGACCACCGACATTCACCTCAACGCGCTGTCGATGGGGCAGAAAAAGAAAGTCTACATGAGTTTTGCCATTGCCGCCGGCACCCGTTTGCTTCTTATGGATGAGCCCACCAATGGTCTCGACATCCCCGCCAAGGCCCAGTTCCGCCGTGTGGTGGCCAACAACATGAGCGACGACCGCATGCTCCTCATCTCTACCCACCAGGTTCACGACGTGGAGACCCTTCTCGACCACATACTGATTCTCTCGCAGAGCCAGTTGCTCCTCGATGCTTCTGTGAGTGGCATCAGCGAGCGCTACGTTTTCGGTCACGGCGCACCAGGCGAGGACCTCTCCGGTGTGGTTTACAGCGAGCCCGCCATCCAAGGCACCGCCTTTGTCGCCCAACGCAGTTCCGACATGATGGAGACCCCTATTGACCTGGAACTACTGTTCAACGCAGTCACCACCGGCAGACTGCCCAAAGACCTAAAAAGCACGAAGCTATGAGTTCCACCTTCTCCTTTCCACGTTTTATGAAGTTGGCACGCTGGACCATAGCCACCGACAGCCAATACAACCGCCACTGGGGTTCCCTCTACCTTGTTATTTTCACCGTCATGCTGATGATGACCAACTTAGAGTTCTTTCTCAAAAGCAAAGTGGATGAAGAAGTTTCCTGCATTCAAGTCTTAGCCGTCATCACAATTTTCTTTCTCACCGGCGGAAGCATGATGTTCAACTCATTTGCCAAGAACCACGATGCTTTGCGCTGCCTGTATCTCCTTCCAGCCAGCAATGCAGAGAAATTCGTTGCACGCTATATAGTACCCATGCTCACCCATTTGCTCATGCTTATTGGCTCCTTATTGGTCGCCGACCTCCTGCAGTATGTAGTGGGACTGGTCATAGGTCGAGACCCCGCGTCGCTGATTACGATACATACGCTTAGGAAAATCGGGCACTTCATGTCTTCACCTGGGGTAGGTGTCATCTTGCTCTTCGGTTTGTGGATACACACCTTCTTCCTGCTGGGATGCAATTTCTTCCGTTCCATCAAGTACTCATGGATTTTCACGGCTATTCTGCTTGTTTTGCTCTTTGCCGTCTTCGCCATCCTGCAGCCCTTTCAGACGGACGACATGTATCATTCTGGATACAACCTGGGGCACATTATCAAAAGCCACGCTTGGTTCTCCATCCCATTGCTGATTATTCTGAGCATCGTCCAGACGTGGCTGGCCTACCACCTGTTCAGCCGCCGCCAGCTCATAGGGCGTTTCATCA